>NZ_JBSWXD010000013.1:0-61822 GCF_056160425.1 Micromonospora sp. ABR4_055 | reverse complement strand
CCCCCCCCCCCCCCCCCCCCCCCCCCCCCCCCCCCCCCCCCCCCCCCCCCCCCCCCCCCCCCCCCCCCCCCCCCCCCCCCCCCCCACCACCATCATCCGACACCGGGCACCACGACCCACCCGTCGACGGGAGCCGGTCAACGTACCGGTCCTCGGTAGTGGCCCCCGGGCCAGCCGGCCACGACGCCGGCTCCCCCGGGCGCTTCGATCGATGACCGGCCGGTTGAGTAGCTCCCCGAGGTCGTGGCCCCACGACGCGTAAAGGAGCGCGACATTACCATGACCGAGCAGCACAATCTCGGCACCCAACGCAGCACCGCCGTGATCGACAACGGAGCTTTCGGCACCCGCGAGGTCACCTTCTCCGCCGGACGGCTGGCCCGCCAGGCCGCCGGCTCGGTGATCGCCCAGCTGGGCGACACCGTGGTGCTCTCCGCGACCACCGCCAGCAAACAGCCGCGTGAGCACCTCGACTTCTTCCCGCTCACCGTCGACGTCGAGGAGCGGATGTACGCCGCCGGGCGAATCCCCGGCTCGTTCTTCCGCCGCGAGGGTCGGCCGAGCGAGGAGGCGATCCTCACCTGCCGGCTGACCGACCGGCCGCTGCGCCCGACGTTCGCCAAGGGCCTGCGCAACGAGGTCCAGGTGGTGGCCACCGTGCTGGCGCTGGACCCGGCCCACCCGTACGACGTGATCGCGATCAACGCGGCGTCGATGTCCACCAAGCTGTCCGGCCTGCCGTTCTCCGGGCCGATCGGGGCGACCCGCGTCGCCCACGTCGACGGCGCGTGGGTGGCCTTCCCGACCCTGGACGAGCTGTCCCGGGCCACCTTCGACATGGTGGTCGCCGGCCGGGCCCTGCCGGACGGCGACGTGGCGATCATGATGGTCGAGGCTGAGGCCACGCCGCACGCGGTGGGGCTGATCGCCGGCGGCGCCACCGCCCCCACCGAGGACGTGGTGGCCAGCGGGCTGGAGGCGGCCAAGCCGACCATCCGCGAGCTGTGCCGGGCGCAGAGCGAGCTGGCCGAGGTGGCGGCGAAGCCGGTCGCCGACTTCCCGGTCTTCCTCGACTACGGCGACGACGTCTACGACGCGGTCGTGGCCGCCGGCCGCGACGAGGTCGCCGAGGCGTTGAAGATCGCCTCCAAGGCGGAGCGTGAGGACGCGCTGGACCGGATCAAGGACAAGGTCGCCGGCGAGCTCGTCGAGCGCTTTGAGGGCCGGGAGAAGGAGATCGGCGCGGCCTTCCGGTCGTTGACCAAGTCCGAGGTCCGGGCCCGGGTGCTCCGCGAGCAGGTACGCATCGACGGCCGCGGCCCACGGGACATCCGACCGCTGACCGCCGAGGTCGGGGTGCTGCCCCGGGTGCACGGCTCGGCGCTGTTCGAGCGCGGCGAGACGCAGATCCTCGGGGTCAGCACGCTGAACATGCTGCGGCTGGAGCAGACGCTGGACACCCTCTCCCCGGAGAAGTCCAAGCGCTACATGCACAACTACAACTTCCCGCCGTACTCCACCGGCGAGACCGGCCGGGTCGGCTCGCCGAAGCGGCGGGAGATCGGTCACGGCGCGCTCGCCGAGCGGGCCCTGGTGCCGGTGCTGCCGACCCGCGAGGAGTTCCCGTACGCGATCCGTCAGGTCTCCGAGGCGCTCGGCTCCAACGGGTCGACGAGCATGGGCTCGGTCTGCGCCTCCACGCTGTCGCTGCTGTCGGCCGGGGTGCCGATGAAGGCCCCGGTGGCCGGGATTGCGATGGGCCTGATCTCCGACGAGGTCGACGGGCAGACCCGGTACGTCACGCTGACCGACATCCTCGGCGCCGAGGACGCGTTCGGCGACATGGACTTCAAGGTGGCCGGCACTCCAGAGTTCGTCACCGCGTTGCAGTTGGACACCAAGCTCGACGGCATCCCGTCGGACGTGCTCGCCGGTGCCCTGCAGCAGGCCCGCGAGGCCCGGATGACCATCCTCGAGGTGATGCGCCAGGCGATCGAGGGGCCGGCCGCGATGAGCGAGCACGCCCCGCGGGTGACCACGGTGAAGATCCCGGTCGACAAGATCGGCATGGTGATCGGCCCGAAGGGCCAGACCATCAACGCGATCCAGGACGAGACCGGCGCGGACATCTCGATCGAGGACGACGGCACCATCTACGTCGGCGCCACCAACGGGCCGGCCGCCGAAGCCGCCGTCGAGCGGATCAACGCGATCGCCAACCCGACGCTGCCGAAGGCCGGCGACAAGTTCCTCGGCACGGTCGTCAAGACCGCCGCGTTCGGCGCGTTCATCTCGCTGCTGCCCGGCCGCGACGGACTGCTGCACATCTCCAAGGTGGGCGACGGCAAGCGGGTCGAGCGGGTCGAGGACCACCTCAACGTCGGCGACAAGGTCGAGGTGCAAATCGCCGACATCGACGCCCGCGGCAAGATCTACCTGGACAAGGTCCGCCCGGAGGGCGCCGAGGCGCCGGCCGCGTCCGACGGCGGCGAGCGTCCCGGTGGCCGCGACCGTGGTGACCGGGGGCCGCGCGATCGCGGGGACCGGGACCGTGGCGACCGGGGCCCCAGCCGGGGCGACGGTGGCGAGGGCGGCGAGCGCCGCCGACGTAACCGGCACAGCTGACGCCGGCCAAGATGGCCAGGACCGAACCGGTCACCGGCAGGGGCCTGTCCCGGCCGGTGACCCGGACACTCACCGCCGACCCGTTGGGCGGTACGGTACGCCGTACCGTGCTGCCCAACGGGCTGCGGGTGATCACCGAGGCGATTCCGGCGATGCGCAGTGTGTCGTTCGGCGTGTGGGTCGGGGTAGGCTCGCGCGACGAGACCCCGGCCCGCTCCGGGGCCTCGCACTTCCTAGAACACCTGCTGTTCAAGGGGACGCAGCGGCGTACCGCGTGGGATATCTCGTCGCAGATCGAGGCTGTTGGCGGCGAGACCAACGCGTTCACCACCAAGGAGTACACCTGCTACTACGCCCGGGTGCTCGACGAGGACCTGCCGCTGGCCGTCGACGTCGTCTGTGACCTGGTGGCCAACTCGGTGATCGACCCGGCCGACGTGGAGACCGAACGTGGCGTGATCCTCGAAGAGATCGCCATGCACGACGACGAGCCCGACGACGAGGTTCACGACCTGCTCGCCGAGGCCGTCTTCGGCCCGCATCCGCTCGGCCGGCTGATCTCCGGCACCGAGGCAACGATCTCGGCGTTGACCCGCCGGCAGATCCACGACTTCTACCGGCGCCGCTACACGCCCGGGGCGATGGTGATCGCTGCCGCCGGCAACCTCGACCATCGGGCGGTGGTCCGCCAGGTACGGGCCGCGCTGCGGGGCAGCCCGTTGGACGCCGAACGGCCCGGTGCTCCGGCGCCGCTGCGCCCGGCCACCCCGGCGGTACGCGCCCGTCGGCCCCGAGTGATGGTGCGCCATAAAGAGACCGAGCAGGCCCATCTGGTGCTCGGCGGCCCGGGTATCAGCCGCGGCGACAACCGTCGGTTCGCGCTCGGCGTGCTGAACAACGTCCTCGGCGGCGGGATGTCCAGCCGGCTGTTCCAGGAGGTACGGGAACGCCGAGGGCTCGCCTACTCGGTCTACTCGTACGCCAGCCAGTACGCCGACGGCGGGACGTTCGCCGTCTACGCCGGTTGTGCGCCGAGCCGGGTCGACGAGGTGCTGGAGCTGGTCCGGGCGGAGCTGGCGGCGGTCGTCGAGCACGGGCTGAGCTCCGACGAGCTGGCCCGGGGCAAGGGCATGAGCCGCGGCGGGTACGTGCTGGGCCTGGAGGACACCGGATCCCGGATGGGTCGGCTGGCCAAGGGGGAGCTGCTCTACGGCGAGCAGTTGACCGTGGACCAGCTTCTCGCACGGGTGGCGGCGGTGACCGCCGAACAGGTCGGCGCGGTCGCCGCCGAGCTGCTCACCCGGCCGATGTCCCTGGCGGTGATCGGCCCGGTGGAGTCCACGATGTTAGCCGGCGCGCAGCCCTCGCCGGTGGGGTAGGCGCTGGCCGGACCGTTGTCTCCGCCGGTGGGATAGGTTGTGCCGGTGAGCGAAGACGGTACGAATGTGACAGTCCCTCCGGGCGGCTCCGCAGTGGCCGCCCGGTCGTCCGCCGGGCCGGTCCGGGTCGGCGTGCTCGGAGCCCGCGGCCGGATGGGCGTGCAGGTCTGCAGAGCGGTCGAGGGGGCCGACGGTCTCGCACTTGTCGCCACGATCGACGAGGGTGACCGGTTGTCCGACGCCTCGGACGCCGCCGCAGAGGTGGTCGTCGACTTCACCAACCCAGACGCGGTGCTGGACAACTTGCGCTGGTGCATCGACCAGGGGATCAACGTGGTCGTCGGGACCAGCGGGTTCACCGATCAGCGCCTCGACCTGGTCCGCTCCTGGCTGTCCGACAAGCCCGAGGTCGGCGTGGTGATCGCCCCCAACTTCGGCATCGGCGCGGTGCTTATGATGCAGTTCGCGGCGAAGGCGGCACGGCACTTCGAGTCCGTCGAGATCATCGAGCAGCACCACCCGGCCAAGGTGGACGCGCCCAGCGGCACCGCAGGACACACCGCGCGGGTGATCGCGACGGCCCGGGCCGCCGCCGGGTCGGCTGAGATGCCGGACGCCACCACCGCCGAGGTGCCGGGCGCGCGGGGCGCTGACATCGACGGGATCCGGGTGCACTCGGTACGGGCGGCCGGCCTGGTCGCACACCAGGAGGTACTGTTCGGCACGGCGGGGGAGACCCTGACGATCCGGCACGACTCCTACGACCGGGCGTCGTTCATGCCGGGGGTGCTACTGGCGGTACGGGCCGTGACGCGCCGTCCCGGGCTGACCGTCGGGTTGGACAGCCTGCTCGACTGAGCTTTACCGGGTCCTGTTGCCGGACTCTGGTGGGTCCTGCTGCCGGGCCCTGTCGGGTCGTGCGGCGGGCCGGGTCACTGCTCCGCGGCAGCCGCCGGTGGGACCGCCACGTGCAGCCGTAGCTGCGGGACCAGCATGTCGGCCACGTCCAACGCCCGCGTCGCCCCGTCCGGCTCCCAGCCGGCCGAGCCGAGGAACTTGCGGGTCGCCGGGTCCCGTTCGTACGCCCAGGCGAGCGCGGTGTCGAAGCCGTCGGTGCGCCACAGGTCCACGGCGGCGGCGAGCAGTCGGCTGCCGTGTCCCCGCCGGCCCCAGCGCGGCTCGACCAGCAGGTCGGTGACGGCGGCGATCCGGTCACCGAGCGCCCCGGCCGGTTCCTCGGGAGCCAGGGCCTGCTCGTCGGTCGGGCCGGACGCGGTGAAGCCCACCAGATAGGATTGCTCGGCCTGCTCGACGGCGACGAGCACCCGGTGCCGCTGCGACGGCGGATCGTTGATCGCAGCGTCCCACCGCTGCGCCAGCCAGCCCTCGTCCACCTCGTCGAGCGCCTGGCGGGGCAGCAGTCGCCGGTAGGCGACCCGCCAGGTGGTCAACTGGATGCGGGCAATCTCACCAGCGTCGCCCGGTCGGGCAGGACGGACATATCCGAGCGCCATGAGTGGTCAGCGTACGGACAGGGGCGAGGTCATGCCGCAGCGGGCCGCCGGGGGCACCGGTCGGCGGGTGGCGATCGTCGCGGTACTCGCGGTCGTCGTCGCGGCCTTCCTCGCCGTCGCCGCCGAACGGCACGGCTTCTTCGACCTCAAGGTCTACTACGGGGCGATGCACCACTGGCTGCGCGACGGCGGCGAACTCTACGATCACATGAAGCCGTTCAGCCAGTACGGGTTCACCTACCCGCCGTTCGCGGCGCTGGTGATGTCGCCGATGGCGGTCCTGCCGTGGCATCTGGCGATCGTGGTGAGCGTGACGCTCGCCGTGGTGACCAGCGCGCTGGTGCTGTGGTGGCTGGTCGACCCGATCTCCCGCCGCGAGGGCTGGACCCGCTGGTTCGCCTTCGCGGTCGCTGCCTGCCTGGTGGCCGCGTACGAGCCGATGCGCGAGACGGTGAACTTCGGCCAGGTCAACACGCTGCTGCTGGTCCTGGTCGCGGCCGACCTGCTGTGGCTGGTCGCGGCCGGGTCGCCGGTGCCGCAGCGGTGGCGCCGGTTCGCCGGAGTCGGGGTCGGTCTGGCGACGGCGATCAAGCTGACCCCTGGCATCTTTATCGTCTACCTGCTGGTCACCCGGCGGTGGCGGGCGGCGGTCACCGCCGCCGGTACGGCGACCGTGGCGACCCTGGTCGCGGCGGCGGTCGCCCCGGACGCGTCCCGGGAGTTCTGGACGCAGGCGCTGTGGAACACCGACCGGGTAGGTGCGTTGGACTTCGTCTCCAACCAGTCGCTGCGCGGGGTCGTCGCCCGGATCGATCCGCTGCATCCGAGCACCGTCGCCTGGCTGGTGCTGGTGCTGGTCACCCTGATCTGGTGGGCGTGGCGGTGCCGCCGCGCTGTCGCAGCCGGTGACGAGGCGACCGGGCTGGCGTTGACCGGCGTGGTCGGCTGCCTGGTCAGCCCGGTCACCTGGGTGCATCACCTGGTGTGGTTGCTGCCGGCGCTGATCCTGCTGGTGGACAACGGGCTGCCCGCGGCGCGGGGCAGCCGGCGGCGGCGGGCGTTGCTTGGCTTCGCCGTGGTCGGCTATCTGCTGCTGATCAGCCGGCTGGTGTGGATCTGGCGCGAATCCGACGCCGCGAACGTGGCCGGCTTCGTCGGCAGCAACGCGTACGTGTGGGTGAGCCTGGGGCTCCTGCTGTTCCTGCCGGTGCGTGAGCTGGACCCGTCCGCCCGCTGGCCGGCACCGGCCGCCGGTCGACCGATCACGTCGAGGTGAGGCTGACGCACGTCATCTTTGCGTCTTTACGTGCGTCAGCCTCACCTCGACGCCGGATGCCGGGCCATCGTGCGGCGGTGCCGGTGGTTGGGCTGGCCGGCTGCGGCTGCCGCCACATCGGCCACAGCGGCGGGCCGTTGTCGGGTAACGCCAGCGGGTGTCGGGTGGTGGGTCGGTAGCCGTGGCGTAGGTAGAGGTCGCGGGCGGCGGGGCTGGTGGCGACGAGGTAGCTGGCGATGCCGGCGGTATCGCAGATCTGGTGTCGGTGACGTAGTAGCGCGCCGCCGATGCCATTGCGCTGCCGGTGTGGCGCCACCCCGAGGTACGCCAGGTAGGTGTGTGGTTGGCGCGGGGCGTGGGTGTGCAGCAGGCCGGCGAGTTGGAGGAACCGGTCGGCGTGGCGGCCGGTGATGCGTCGTAGCCGGGCGGTCTGCCGGTCGGTGGTGGTGTGGGCGATCGGGTACGGCAGCCACAGCGCCGCTGCGGCCCGGTCGATCGTCGTGTGGACGGTGCCGTCGGTCATCGCCTGGGCCAGCAGGCCGGGGCAGAGCCGCTGGTAGACGTCCCGCCGCCGTGCCGTGCCGGGGATCAGCCAGCGGGCGTCGGGGGTGTCGACGAACGCGTCAACCAGCACCCGGGCCAGGCGCGGTACGTCGTCCACCCCGGCCCGCCGCACCCGCACCGTGCCGGCGGGGCCGGCGGTCGCGGTCACCGCCGGCCCTGTCGGCCGTGCCGGCTCCGTCGGCCGTGCTGGCTGTGCCGGCTTCGTCGGTCGGTGGCGGCCAGGTGTCGCACCAGCTGATCGACCCCCGGCGGTACGGGTGTGAGCAGTTGCCGTAGTTGCCGTCGGGCGAAAATCCACAACGCTCCTCCAACGGCCACTTGATCGACTTCAGCACAGCGATTGCACGTACAGCACGAGCGAGCATCATGGCGTCGAACGTTGAAATTATTGATCAACGACATGGTCATCCGCCTGCGCCAAACCCACGCTGGACGATGCCGACCTGAACCTGTAGGGGTAACCTGTCGCCTGACGGCTGTAGGCAGCGATGGGCGACAGCGGGGAGGCGCGATGACATCACAGCCAGGAGTTGCCGATGAGAGCAACCCGCCTCACTTCGGTGGTGTGCTGCGAGCACGTCGGGTCGGTCGCGAGTGGTCGCTTCGGGATCTTGGCGAACGGATACGGTTCAATCGCGGCTACATCGGAAAGGTGGAACAGGGCGACAAGTTTCCTGAACGGCAGTTCGCCGAACTTGCCGACCGGGCACTAGGTGCTAATGGTTTCCTGGTGGCAGCGTGGCGAGACACAGCGGAGGAGCGACGAAAGGCTCTGGTGACGGGGCGGATGCTGACCGCCTCAACCAAAGACTCGCTAAAGATGATTGCAGCCGTGGAAGATTCCATGGATCTGACCGATCTGGAGCAAGCTACGACCCGGCTCTCGACTGCATACCTCGGCACCGCTCCTGCGCCGATGCTGCATTCCGCTGTAGAGTTACGAGGCGATGTCCTGCGCCGCCTACGAAGCCGCCAGTACCGGCCGAATGAGTTGGCCGACCTGTATCAGATAGCTGGCCGCCTTCAAGGGGTGCTTGCGTACGCCGCTCTCGATTTGGGGGACTCGGCGGTAGCGATGACGCATGCAGATGCGGCGCTGGTCTGTGCAGAAAATTCAGGTGATCGTGAGCTCCGAGCCTGGGTGCGGGGAACCCAGAGTCTCATAGCCAGATTCGACGGCAACTATAGCCAAGCTCTCGCGTCCGTCACGGATGGGCTCGCGCACTCAGCTACCAGTGCGAGCAGACTTCGCCTGATATGTGGGTACGCCCAGTGCAAGGCGAACCTTGGGGACTCGGCAGGCAGCAACCGGGCCCTCGACCAAGTGCAACATGAGCGGGAGAAGTTGATCCCAAGAGCCTCGGAGCGCGGGATATTCGACTTCAGTGAGGCCAAACAGCACTATTATGCCGGCAGCAGCCTGATCTGGCTGGTTGAAGCCTCAGACGCAGATCGGGCAGCCCGAGAAGCGTCGGAGGCGATTCGGCTGTGGGAGAACGGTCCGGAGGAGGGTCGATCGCTAGACGACGAAGCGCTGGCGCGCGTTTATCAGGCCACCGCCTACCTGAAGGTCGGTAAGCTGGACGAGGCTGCGGCCGCTGTTCGCCCAGTACTCGATCTTCCACCAGAGCGCCGCATCTCGTGGATCCACAAACGTGTCGGACGCATGGCCGAGATACCAAGCGATTTGCCGGCACTTGGAAGGCCGAACAATTGCGAGCCGAAATCCGTGCCTTCGCTGAAGTCACGTAGCTCGGATTGAACTTCCGATCACATGTCAGCTGGCCAGGGTGAGGATCCGGTCGCCGGCGATCCGGGCCAGGTAGCGCACCTCGTCGAGCCCGACCGGGGTCTGCCCGGGTGGGCGGGGCACCTGGTAGACGCTGCGTTCCCCGTCCGGGCGCAGCCCGGCCGCCTGGTAGAACCGCCGGGCCCGCTGGTTGCCGTCGAGCACCCACAGTCGCATCGTGCGCCAGCCCTGCCCGGTCATCCCGGCGATCGATGCGGTGAACAGGAGCCGACCGACCCCGGTGCCCCAGTGGACGGGGTCGACGTACATGCTGACGATCTCGCCGTATGTCGGATCGAGCAGGTCCCGGTCCTGGTCGATCCGGTACGGGCCGAAGGTGCTGAACCCGACGATCTGCTCGCCTTCGGTGGCGACCAGGGTGCGGAACGGGTGCTCAGAGTCGGCGGTGCCGACGTCGCGGCGGCGCTGCGCCCAGGCGGCGACGTTGAGCCGGTCGAGCACGTCCACGGGGATCAGGCCCGCGTAGCCGGCCTGCCACGCGCGCACGTGGATCCCGGCGATCGCGTCGGCGTCCTCCGGAGTCTCCTGCCTGACTTCTGGCATATGGGGATTTCTATCCTGTTTCACAACCGACGTCTAGTAGCACCGGCCGGGTGTCGAATGGACCGGCCGGCCCCGCCGCGCGTCGCGCGTGTGTGAACCGGTTGGGAGACTGACGGGATGAGAGTCTTCGCCTCCGTCGACGATCTGGCCAGAGCCGTGGGCGAGTCGCTGGGGCCAGGCGACTGGTTGCCGGTCGACCAGCACCGGGTCGACATGTTCGCCGAGGCCACCGACGACCATCAGTGGATTCACACCGACCCGCAGCGGGCGGCCGACGGCCCGTACGGCGGCACGGTCGCCCACGGGTTTCTCACCGTCTCCCTTGTCCCGGCACTGATGCGCCGGCTGTACCGGGTGGACGGGGTACGGGCGAGGATCAACTACGGGCTCGACAGGGTTCGGTTCCCGGCTCCGTTGCGTACCGGTTCCGCCGTACGGGCCGAGGCCGCCATCGCCTCGGTGGAGCCGGTCGTCGGCGGTGTACAGGCGGTCATGGCGGTGACCCTCACCGCCGACTCCGGCGACCGGCCGGTCTGCGTCGCCGAGACCATCAGCCGGCTGCTGGTGACTGCACCGCGCTGACCACCGGTCACGGCAGCAGCGCCCGGATCAGCGCGATGGCGACGAAGACGACGATGAAGGAGAGATCGATTGCGGCGCCGCCGACGCGTAGCGGCGGCAGCACCCGCCGGACCGGGGCCAGCACCGGCTCGGTCACCGCGTGCAGGGCGGCGGTGACGCGGGAGCGGAGCGAGTCACGCGGGCTCGGCCCGGCCAGCACGGTGCTCCAGTCGAGGATCGCGCGGGCGATGAGCAGCAACTGGAAGACCAGGAGCAGCAGACTCAGAAGTGCGAACAGGGGACCCATCGGGGCAGACCTCCAGGACGACCGGTGAGCGTTCCACTATGCCCGGCGATCGTGTGTGGTCGCTGAGAATCGCCGCGGCGGACGGGTCCGATCGGCGAAGATCGGCCGCGCCCGGCTGCCGGGTCCTCCGGTGCCGCCGTCAATGTCGTACCCGGGCGGTAACTTGCGTGGCGATGCCCTTACCAGACAGTCTCTCGCTCGCCCAGGCCCGCCGGATCGCGCTCGCCGCTCAGGGCTTCACCGACCCCGTGCCGATTAAGGTGGCGAACCGTCGGCACCTGCGCCGGGTGCTGGACAGGGTCGGCCTGATCCAGATCGACTCGGTCAACGTCCTACAGCGCGCCCACTACCTGCCGCTGTACAGCCGGCTCGGTCCGTACCCGACCGACCTGCTGGACCGGGCCGCCGGGCATGCCCCTCGGGAGCTGTTCGAGTACTGGGGCCACGAGGCGTCGTTGATCCCGGTCGATCTGCAGCCGGCGCTGCGCTGGCGGATGGCCCGCGCCCGCGACGACGCCTGGGGCGGCATCCGACGTATCGCCGTCGAACAGCCGGAGCTGGTCGACCGGGTGCTCGCCGAGGTTCGCGCCCGCGGCCCGGCGACCGCCGCGCAGCTCGAGCAGGACACGATGCGGCCGAGTGGCAACTGGGGGTGGAACTGGTCGGCGGTCAAGACCGCCCTGGAGTACCTGTTCTGGGCCGGGGAGATCAGCTCCGCCGGGCGGACCAGCACCTTCGCACGCCGCTACGACGTGCCGGAGCGGGTGCTGCCGCCCCGGGTTGTCGCCGCGCCGACGCCGACCGAGGCACAGGCGCACCGGCAGCTGGTCGAGATCGCCGCCCGTTGCCTCGGCGTGGCCGCCGAGCCGGAGCTGCGTGACTACTTCCGGCTGTCGGCGGCGGCGGTCCGGCCGGTCGTCGCCGACCTGGTCGCCGACGGCATCCTGCGGCCGGTCCGAGTGCAGGGCTGGTCGCAGCCCGCCTACCTGCACCACCAGGCCCGGTTGCCGCGCTGGATCCGGGCCGCCACGCTGCTCAGCCCGTTCGACCCGGTGGTCTGGGAGCGGGCCCGCACCGAGCGGCTGTTCGGGCTGCGGTACCGGATCGAGATTTACGTACCGGCCGCGCAGCGGGTGCACGGCTACTACGTACTGCCGTTTCTCGAAGGCGACCGGCTGACCGCGCTGGTCGACCTCAAGGCGGACCGGGCCGCCGGGGTGCTGCGGGTGCCGGCCGCCTGGCCGGTGCCGGACGCCACCACCGATCCGGGGCAGACCGCGACTGCCCTGGCCGGCGAGCTGACCCGGCTGGCCGGCTGGCTCGGCCTGTCCGAGGTCGCGACACCGGCCACCGGCGACCTGGCCGGCCCGCTGACCCGGGCGTTGCCCGCCGCCGGTTCGCGCGGCGTGGCCATTGGTTGACCTGGCGGGTGCGCGGCCTGGTCGTTGGCTGAGCCGGCGGGACCGGCCGGTGTACGGTGGGACGATCGGCATCAAGGGAGGCGTGACGGATGGCGGGTCCAGACGGCGTGGCTGTGCAACGGCCCGTCGGTGACGGTCCGGGACCGCCCGGCGACGCCGGTCCCAACCCGGACGATCACTCCCACTATCACCAGCAGTACGCGTACCAGCCGCAGGCCCAACCGGACCGGTTCACCCGCCTGGTCAACCGGCTGTGGGCGCGGTCGCCGCGCTGGCTGGCCCCGTTGGCGGTGCTCGGCTGCATCGGCGCGGCCGCCGGCTACACGGTGATCACCGATCCGACGACCAGCAGCGCGGAGGCGGCACCCAGTTGCCTGCTGAAACTGACCACCGGGCTGGACTGCCCGGGCTGCGGCGGGACCCGGGCGGTCTGGTATCTGCTCAACGGTGATCTCGGCGCTGCCGCCCGGCACCACCTGCTGGTGGTCTTCGCCGTTCCGTTCCTGCTCTACGTCTACCTGGCCTGGGTCGGCCAGCAGCTGTTCCGCTGGCGGTTGCCGCAGTTGTCGCTCAGCCCGACGGCGGTCGGCTGGTCGCTGGGCGTCTGGCTGGCGTTCTCGGTGCTGCGCAACCTGCCGTGGGAGCCGTTCAGCTGGTTCTACGTCTGACCACTGCGGCCGCCCTGCGGCCGCCCTGCGGGCGGCCGGTGGTCGGCCCGCCCGATGGACGCCGTGTTTGCCCGTGATACCGGCCGGCAACTAGAGTCCGAGAAATGTCGGAAATCGTGTCGCCGCAGGTCACGCTGATCGCCTGGACCCAGTTCCAGCCGCCCGCCGACGTCGACTGGTCGACCGACGCCGACGGTGGTCAAGCCTTGGCCGAGTTCGCTGGCCGGGCCTGCTACCAGTCGTGGCGCAAGCCCAACCCGGCGACCGCCACCAACGCCGGCTACCTGCGACACATCCTGGACAGTGGGCACCTGTCGGTGCTGGAGCATGGCAGTGTCACGTTCTACCTGACCGGGATCTCCCGGTCGCTGACCCATGAGCTGATCCGGCACCGGCACTTCTCCTACTCCCAGCTGTCCCAGCGGTACGTGCCGGAGCGCGACGCGGCCATGGTCGAGCCGGCGGTGATCGCCGAGGATCCCGAGCTGCACCGGCAGTTCGTCGCCGCCGCCGAGGCGAGCGTGCGGGCCTACACCGAGCTGCTGGAGGGTCTGGAGAAGCGGTTCGTCGACGAACCCAACCCGACGCTGCGCCGCAAGCAGGCCCGGCAGGCGGCTCGGGCGGTGCTGCCGAACGCCACCGAAACCCGGATCGTGGTCACCGGCAACTACCGGGCCTGGCGGCACTTCATCGGGATGCGGGCCACCGAGCACGCCGACGTGGAGATCCGCGACCTGGCGGTGGAGTGCCTGCGGCAGTTGCAGCGGGTGGCGCCGAGCGTCTTCGCCGACTTCGAGATCCGCCGGTTGCCGGACGGCAGCGAGGTCGCCGCGAGCCCGTACACCCGGCAGGGGGAATAGGCCACCGGCCCGTACCACCAGCGCTGAGAACGCGGTGCGGCCGTCCGATAGGTTGTCCGTATGACGCAGCACCACCTAGCCGGTCCCGGGGCGGGGACACCGACCCCGTTCGGGCGACTCCTGACCGCCATGGTCACCCCGATGAACGACGACGGCTCGCTCGACCTCGACGGCGCCGCCCGGCTGGCCAGCTACCTGGTCGACGAGCAGGCCAACGACGCCCTGGTGATCAGCGGCACCACCGGCGAGTCGCCGACCACCACCGATGCCGAGAAGGAGCAGCTGCTCCGGGCCGTCATCGACGCGGTCGGGGACCGGGCCCGGGTGGTCGCCGGTGTCGGCACCAACGACACCCGGCACACGGTCGAGTTGGCGGTCGCCGCCGAGAAGGTCGGCGCGCACGGGCTGCTGGTGGTCGCGCCGTACTACAACAAGCCGCCGCAGGCCGGGGTGGTCCGGCACTTCACCGAGGTTGCCGACGCGACCGGGCTGCCGGTGATGGCGTACGACATCCCGCACCGCACCGGCATCGCGATGAGCAGTGAGACGCTGGCCCGGCTCGGCGAGCACGAGCGGATCGTCGCGGTCAAGGACGCCAAGGGCGACCTGGCCGCCACCTCCTGGGTGACCGGCCGCACCGACCTGGCGTACTACTGCGGTGACGACGCGCTCACCCTGCCGACGCTGGCGATCGGCGGGGTCGGACTGGTCGGCACCTCGACCCACCTGACCGGTGCGCTGACCAAGCAGATGATTGAGGCGTACGTCGCCGGCGAGCACGCCGCCGCGCTGGCCCTGCACCGCCGGTTGCTGCCGCTGTTCACCGGCATCTTCCGCAGCCCCGGCACGATCCTGGTCAAGGCGGCGCTCGGGGTGCTCGACCTGCCCGCCGGTCCGGTGCGCTCGCCACTGGTCGAGGCCACCGACGCCGAGCTGGACCAGTTGCGGGCCGACTGCGCCGACGCCGGACTGGAGCTGCCGTGAGCCAGGCACACATGGAGTTGGACCTGCCGCCGCAGCTGCCGCCGGGCGGGCTGCGGGTGATCCCGCTGGGCGGGCTCGGCGCGATCGGTCGCAACATGACGGTCTTCGAGTTCGACGGCAAGCTGCTGGTGGTGGACTGCGGGGTGCTCTTCCCGGATGTGGAGCAGCCCGGGGTCGACCTGATCCTGCCGGACTTCGCCCCGATCCTGGACCGGCTCGCCGACGTCCAGGCGATCGTGCTGACCCACGGCCACGAGGACCACATCGGCGCGGTGCCGTACCTGCTCGCCCACAAACCGGACATTCCGTTGGTGGGTTCCCAGTTCACCCTGGCGCTGGTCGAGGCGAAGCTGGCCGAGCGGCGAATCGAGCCCTACACGTTGACCGTACGCGAGGGTCAGCGGGAACGGATCGGGCCGTTCGAGTGCGAGTTCCTCGCGGTGAACCACTCGATACCGGACGCGCTCGCGGTGGCGATCCGCACCCCGGCCGGCCTGGTGCTGCACACCGGTGACTTCAAGATGGACCAGCTGCCGCTGGACGGGCGGATCACCGATCTGGCCGGCTTCGCCCGGCTCGGTGCCGAAGGCGTCGACCTGCTGCTGTCCGACTCGACCAACGCCGAGACCCCCGGCTTCGTCACCCCGGAACGCGACATCGGTCCGGTACTCGACTCGATCTTCGGCAAGGCCACCGGCCGGATCATCGTGGCGAGCTTCGCCTCCCATGTGCACCGGGTGCAGCAGGTGATCGACTCGGCGTACGAGTACGACCGCAAGGTCGCGCTGATCGGCCGGTCGATGGTGCGCAACATGGGCATCGCCCGGGACCTCGGCCTGCTGCGGATCCCGCCCGGCCTGGTGGTCGGGCTGGACGAGGCGACGGCCCTGCCGCCGGACCGGATCGTGCTGATGTCCACCGGGTCGCAGGGCGAGCCGATGAGCGCGTTGGGCCGGATGGCGACCGGTGACCACCGGCACATCACCGTCGCGCCCGGCGACACCGTGGTGCTGGCCAGCTCGCTGGTGCCGGGCAACGAGACCTCGGTCTACCGGGTGATCAACCAGCTGGCCCGGGCCGGGGCGACCGTGATCCACAAGGAGACCGCCAAGGTGCACGTCTCCGGGCACGCGCCGGCGGGGGAGCTGCTCTACCTGCTCAACGTGGTGCGGCCGAGCAACCTGCTGCCGGTGCACGGCGAGTGGCGGCACCTGCGGGCGCACGCCCGGCTCGGCATCGAGTCCGGTCTGGACCCGCAGCGGGTCGTGCTCTGCGAGGACGGTGACGTCGTCGACCTGGTGGACGGGCACGCCACCCTGGTCGGGCATGTCAAGAGTCGGTACGTCTACGTGGACGGTCTCGCGGTCGGTGACGTCGGCGAGTCGTTGCTGACCGAGCGGCGGATCCTCGGCGACGGCGGGTTCATCGCGGCGACCGTGGTGGTCGACTCGGTGACCGGCAAGGTGGTCGGTGGGCCGACCGTGTCGGCGAAGGGATTCTCCGAGGACCCGGAGGCGTTCAACGCGGTCGTTCCGTTGATCACCGAAGCGTTGGGTCGGGCCGCTGCTGACGGCATCACCGATCCACACCAGCTGCAGCAGGTGGTCCGGCGGATTGTCGGCCGCTGGGTCAACGACGCGTACCGGCGCCGGCCGATGATCGTACCGACCGTGGTGGAGGTTTGAAGACGTCCTGAGGCCCGCCGGGGCTGACCGGGCGGCCGGCCGGCGGGCATACTGGTCGGACAGTTACCCACTGTCGTGACGAGAAGGCTGGCGTGCCAGGCGATCCCGGCTCCGGTGAGTCCCCTGCGGCGGCGCGGCGCAGGCTCCGACTCGCGCTGCGTCGCGCCCGCGAGTCGGCCGGGCTGACCCAGGGCAAGGTGGCGGACGCCCTCGACTGGTCGGTCTCCAAGGTCAACCGGATCGAGAAGGGCAGCGTCTCGGTCTCGACCACCGATCTGCGGGCCCTGCTGGAGTTGTACGGCGTGGTGGACGCCGACCGGGCCGGGCGGCTGCTGCGCGACGCCCGTACCTCCCGGTTGCGGGGCTGGTGGGACGAGCCGCGCTACCGGGAGCACCTGACTCCGGCGATGCTGCAGCTGCTGCAGTTGGAGGGCGAGGCCAGCGCCATCCGGGTGTTCCAGCCGACGTTGATCCCGGGCCTGCTGCAGACCCGCGAGTACGGCGAGTTCGTGTTGAACTTCTGGCGCAGCGAGCTGCCGGAGGCCGACCGCGCGCTGCGGCTCGAGGCCCGGCTGCGTCGCCGTGACCAGGTGCTGGACCGGCCCGATCCGCCGGAGTTCCACCTGGTGCTGGACGAGTCGGTGCTGTGGCGCACGATCGGCGGGCCGCGGGTGATGGTCGGGCAGTTCGCCGCCCTGCTACGGGTGGCGCGGCGACCGAACGTGCGGGTGCGGATCGTGCCGTTCGCCGACGCGGCGATCATGGCGATGCTGGCACCGTTCACGCTGCTCGACTTCGGTGACGAGGAGAACGCGCTGCTCTACCGCGAGGGCATCCTGCTGGACGAGATCGTCCACGCGGCGCAGCGGATCGGCCGGCACCGCGACTACTTCGCGCACATCTGGGACTCGGCCCACGACGAGGCGACCTCGGCCCGGTTGATCACCGAGCGGACGGCGACGTTGTCCGCCGATCTGCCGGTCGCGGAGGCCCCGTCCGTCGGTGGGTGAGTTCCGGTCGCGTATCGGCCGGGCCAGCTGCCGCGTTAACCAGGCAAATGCCGAATAGTCGGCATTAAGTCTGAAGCGGAGAAAAGACTATGATGCGGACATATCGCGGCTGGTGGCGGAGCAGCCGGTGTGACACCAACGCGTGCCTGGAAGCTACCGTGACCGCCTCCGGTGACGTGGCGCTGCGCGACTCGGCCGAGCCGGACGGGCCCTGGCTGGACGTCGACCGGCAGCAGTGGCGACGGTTCCTGCGCGGCGTCAACCGGGGCGACTTCGCCGGCCGGTAGGAGGCGGGTGGAGGCCGCCTCCCACCGACTCGGCCGACACCTGGTACGTGACGCGGCCCCGGGCGGTTCATCAACCCGGCTGTGACATTCGGCATCCGGGCCGGCCGATCCATCGACCGGCGCCCTCCGTACCACCTGTCGGCGTCCATCCGACGCCAACGGCAGAGGAGGTAAGGATGCGACGCCGACGAATCGTTACCGCCGGAATCACCGTCGCCGCGGTCGGGCTGCTCGCCGGGGTGACCCTGCCGGCCGTGGCCGGCGACGACCCGACCGACGGCGACGTCGCCACCGGTCAGCCGGCCGGTACGGACGGCCAGCCGGCCGCCGCGCACGACGACCTCGTCGCCGCGCTGCGTCGCGACCTCGGCGTCAGTGCGGCGGACGCCCGGACCCGGCTGGCCACCGAACGCTGGGCCACCCGTACCGTCGACGTTCTGCGGGCCGACCTCGACGCGGCGTACGCGGGCGCGTGGATCAGCCAGGACGGTGCCGACCTCGTCGTCGCGGTGACCGACCCCGCACAGCTGGGCCGGGTCCGCGCCGCCGGTGCCGAGGCCCGCCTGGTGGCCCGCAGCCAGCAGCAGTTGACCGGCGTGAAGGAAAGCCTGGACCGGGTGGGTGACGCCGCCAGCCCCGACCTGGCCGGCTGGTACGTCGACCTGGCCGACAACACCGTGGTGCTGCTCGCCCGGCCCGGAGCCCAGCCCGCTGCCCGGGACTTCGCCGCCGCCGCCGGAGTGCCGGCCGACGCGGTCCGGGTGGACGCCACCGACGAGGCGCCGGTGCCGCTGTTCGACGTCCGCGGCGGCGATCCCTACTTCATCGGTGCCGGCGGCCGGTGCTCGGTCGGCTTCTCCGTAATCGGCGGCTTCGTCACCGCCGGGCACTGCGGCCGCCCCGGCGACACCACCACCGGGTTCAACCGGCAGGCGCAGGGCGTGTTCCAGGCGTCGTCGTTCCCCGGCGACGACTGGGCGTTCGTCGCGGTCGACGACGACTGGACGCCGCAGCCGGTGGTCAACGACTTCAACGGCAACAACCTGCCGGTCGCCGGCAGCGTGGAGGCGCCGGTCGGGGCCAGCATCTGCCGTTCCGGGTCCACCACCGGGACCCGGTGCGGCGTGATCCGGGCCAAGGACGTCACGGTCAACTACCCGGAGGGTGCGGTCAGCGGGCTGACCCGCACCGACGTCTGCGCCGAACCCGGCGACTCCGGCGGTGCCTGGCTCTCCGGCGACCAGGCGCAGGGCGTGACCTCGGGCGGCTCCGGCAACTGCCGCACCGGTGGCGTCACATTCTTCCAGCCGCTGGCCGAGATCCTGCAGGTCAACAACCTGACCCTGGTCACCACTGAGGACGGTGCGACCCCGCCGAGCGGCGTGCCGACCGCCGTACCGACGGTCGCGCCGACCCAGCCGGCGGACCCGCCGCAGAGTCCCTGCGCCGACCACCCGGTGCTGCGCGACGGCGAGCTGAACCGGGTCGGTGACCGGCAGACCCAGCCGGACGGAAGGTTCTTCCGGGCCGGTGCCGGCCGGCACACCGCCTGCCTGCAGGCACCGGCCGGCGCGGCCTTCGGGCTCGCGCTGCAACGCTTCACCGCCGACGGCTGGCGCACGGTCGCCCGGGGCGACCGCGCCGGTGCCACGATGACCCGGTTGAACTTCTCCGGACCCGCCGGTGCCTACCGGTACCGGGTGCAGTCCGGTCGGGGCGTGGGTGGCTACCTCCTCGGGTTCTCGGTGAACTGACCGCCACCCGCCGGGGGGGGGGGAGGGGGGAGGAAGAACAAAGGGAAAAAAAAAAAAACACCCAAAACCCCCCCAAAGGAACACCCCCCCCCCCCCCGTCACCCCCCCCACACCCACGTCCCGCCGCTGAGTACGCGTACCCTGTCAGCCGTCAACCGGCGCTCGTAGCCTGGCCTACGGGAGGTCACGATGGGCTACGAGTTGCTGACCGTCGTCATCCTGGCGGCACACTTCGGGTTCCTCGCCTACCTGGCGGTCGGCGGTTTCCTGGCCTGGCGGTGGCCGCGGACGATCTGGCTGCATCTGACCGCGGCGGGCTGGGGGGTGCTGGTGGTCGCGGCCAACCTGAGCTGCCCGCTCACCGTCGCTGAGCACTGGTCCCGCCGCCGGGCCGGCCAGGCCGGCTTCGACGAGGGGTTCGTCGAGCGCTACCTGACCGGAGTGATCTACCCCGACCAGTACGCCTGGGCGGCCCGGCTGGCGCTGGCCACGGTCGTCGTGGCCAGCTGGGCCGGGGTGCTCAGGGCAGTTCGGCGACGGCGTCGGCGAACTGCGCCCCGGTGATGACCGCCGCGTTCACCAGCGCGGCGAGCTGCGCCCCGCTGACCCCGTACGCCAGGTCGGTGCTCACGTCGCCGGCCAGGATCAGCTCGCCGGAACCAGTGTCGTGCACGTAGGCCTTCGGCAGCAGCCGGTCGTGGTTCCACGAGTTGCAGAACCGGTACGCCTCGGCCAGCCGGTCCGCCGGCAGCCGCCGGTCGGCCAGCACCCGGCTGTGCAGCACCCGCTGCTGCTCGCCGAGCCGTTCGAAGTGGATCACCGCATGTCCCCACTTGCCGCCGACCACTCCGCTGTCATCGACGAAGTACCGGTCGCCGCGTTCGTTGAGCGCCGCCGTGATGCCCTCCAGAGTCAACGGCGAGACCACGTCCGGGCTGCCGCCCGCCGGCGGTACGCCGACCTCGCCGCCGGTGGCCGGCGGCTGATCGGCCGGTAGCTCGACGGTGTCGGTCAGCGGCTCGGCGGCCAGCCAGTCGGTGATCCGACGCGACTGGTGGTCGGTGCCGTTGCGGGCGTCGAACCGGCCCGCCAGCTCGGTGGCGGTGGCGGCCAGCTGCGCGCCGAGCGCGGCCATCGGCAGGTCGGCGGCCGGCCGGCCGCCGTACTCCGGCCGGTGGATCGTCTCGTCGCCGTGGCCGGCGGCGGCCGCGAGCCGGCAGACCAGGGCGCCGGCGGCGGCGAACTCCATCGCCGAGGCCTCGTCGTACGGCCGGTCGAGCCACTCCAGATGCTCGGCGAGGATCGCCAGGCCACGCTGGTGCTGACTGACCAACGCGCAGAACCGCAGATGCTCGGCCAGGTACGGGAAGGCATCACGTTCGTGCCGGTGCCGCCGGTACGCCCGCACGTGCGCCTGCGCCGCGTCGGCGTACCGGCCCAGCCGCAGGTACGGCATGATCACCGCGACCAGCGCCTTCTCCGGCTGCTCGGTGCAGCCGACCGCACCGCTGAGCACCGGTTCGACGATCGCCAGCGCCGCCTCCCACTCACCCCAGCCGGCGAGCAGCTCGGCCTGGCGGGACGGGTCACAGCCGGCGCAGTCGCTGTTCTCGTCCCGTGGGGCCGTCCGCCACCGGTCCAGCCACTGCCGGGCCTGGGCCTCGTCGCCGACATGGTCGGCTATCTTGCAGCGCAGGTTGTACACCGCCTGCAGACTCTGCCCACTGGCGGTGAACCGGCGCTCCATGTCGTCCAGCGCGGCCCGGGTCTGCGCCAGACCCACCCGGGGCGTGCCGCGCAGCGTGGCGACCGCCCACTTGTGGTACCAGCGCAGCAGTTCGGCGTCCCACGGCTCGAACAGCTCCGGGTACCGGTCGAAGGTGCTCAGACACCAGCCGAACGCCGGCAGCATCCGCCAGCGTTCGGTGTGGTGGTTGTACGTCTCGATCAGCGCCATCCGCGCGTCGAAACCGATCCGTGCCTGCCCGGCCGCGTCGGCGTGCGCGGCGATCCGTTCCAGCTCGGCGATCTTGCCGTCGCCGTCGGGCAGGTCGGTGGCCTCGTCCAGCGCCTGAACCAGCTCCTCGGCGGTCACGGGGTCTCCTCGGCGGTGGTGTCCGGCCCGGCGGCCGGATCGGTGAAGGCCCGGTCCAGCAGGGCCAGGAAGGACCGGTTGAGCGCGGCGCTGTCCACCGCCCGCAACGGATGGTGACCGGCGAGCAGCGCCTGACCGTACAGTGCCTCGACGGCGTTGCGCAGCGCCGCTCCCGCCGGTTGCCCGGCGAGCCGGCGGATGAGCGGGTGCCGCCAGTTGAACACCAGCTCCGGTCGGTGGTCGACGTCGACGTCGGCGAACGCGGACAGCACCTCCGACCACAGCTCGTCGGAGCCGGCCACCGCACGGCGCACACTGTCCTGCTCGCGGGCGGCCTGGCCGAGGACGTACAGGGCCGGCACCGTGACCGGGTCGAACTGCCGCAGTTGCGGTACGCAGTCCAGTTCGGCCAGCACCGTGCGGGCGGTGGCCAGCAAGGTCTCCGCCACCGCCAGCTGCCCGGGCGAGAGGGTCTCCAACCGGGCGGCCAGCTCACCGGGGTCCAGCCGGCGGGTGCGGATCGCCGGGTCCAGCCGGGGGAGGCGCTGCAGGATCTCCGCGTCGTAGGCGTAGCCGGCGTTGACGATCGGCGTACCGGCGGCGGACGCGATCGCGGCCAGTGACCGGAACTCGTCGACCGTCTCCACGTACCGGATCATCGCCAGATGCTGGCGGAACAGCCGCAGCGGCATCATCCCCCGGCTGGTCTCGAACGGCAGCCACGAGTCGACCAGCCGCAGCATCTCGTCGTCGCGGACGGCGAGCGCCTTGACCCCGAGGTGGTGCACCCGCAGGAAAGCGGCGAGCCGTTCCGGCTGGCTGACCGACAGCTCAAGCAGCCAGCTGCGGATCTGCTCGCCGAGCCCGTCGCGGACCGCGCCGAGCAGGTCGTCCTCGTAGAGCGCCTCGCGGCTGGCGGTCGGGCGCAGCACGGAGGTGTCGACCACGCAGCGGACGAAGAACGCCCACTCGGGCAGGAGCTTGCTGGCGTCGTCGCTGAGCAGCATCCGTTTCAGGTAGACCCGGTGACCGCCCTGGCCGACCGTTGACGCCGACGGCAGCACGAAGCCGACGCCGACCAGCCCGGCTTCCGGTACCCGCAGGTCGATCACGTCCATCGGTCGGGCACCGAGCAGCGTCGCGCCGTAGTCCAGCAGCGCCTCCCGGCGGGCCGCCGGGTCGGCGTGGACCACCTCCCACGGGGCCTGCGGCTCGGTCAGCCGGACCGGCTCGCCTCCGGGCGGGCAGAACAGCACCGGGACGTCCAGCAGCCGGGCGTAGTCGCGGACCAGGTCGCGGACCTGGTCGGCGGCCAGCCAGTGTCCGGCGTCGGCGCGGGGACGCAGCGTGACGGTGGTGCCGACCGAGCCGCGTGCGGCGTCGTCGACCTCGGTGGTGTAGCGCCCGTCGGCGTACCCAATCCAGCGCACCGCCGGTCCGCCCCGGGCCGAACTGGTCACCACCTCGACGGTGTCGGCGACCATGAAGCACGACAGCAGGCCGATGCCGAACTGGCCGAGGAAGTCCTGCCGGGCGAAGCCCAGGTCGTCCCGTTTGGAGGTACGCCCGACGCTGGCCAGGAAGGTGTGCACCTGCGGTTCGGTCAGGCCGATGCCGTCGTCGTGCACCCGCAGGCCACCGTCGGCGGTGGGCTCGATCCGGACGGTACCGCCGGCCCAGTCGGGCTCGGCCTCGCGCCGGGCGGTGATCGCGTCGGTGGCGTTCTGCACCAGCTCCCGGGCGAACACCCGGGGGCTGGCGTACAGGTGGTGGCTGAGCAGGTCGACGATGCCGCGCAGGTCGACCTGGAAACGGTGTTCCATCCGGTCAGCCCGCCAACTCGGCGACGGCTTCGCAGACCTGGCAGCCGGTGGCGATCCCGCAGTCGAGCAGGTGGTCGAGCTGCGGTGAGCTGACTCCGCGTTCCAGCGCGGTGATCAGTTCACCGCAGACCCGGGCGGTGCCGTCGTCGTCGACGTGGACGAAGGCCTTGGGCCACAGCCGGTCGTGGTTCCATTCGTTGCAGAAGGCGTACAGCGCGGGCACGTCGTCCACGGTGAACAGGGTTGGCGCGATGGTCCGCACCCGCAGCACCTCGCCGTTGGGTCCGAGCCGGGAGAACACGATCAGGTTGTCGTTCCACCGGCCGACCAGTTCGTCGTCGGAGTCGGCCTGGAAGTGGTAGCCGCGCGCGGTGAGGGTCTCGGCGATCATCGCGGTGGTCAGCGGCCGCAGCACCTGCATCGCACCGCTGCCGGAGGGCGCGTCGGGCAGGTCGTCTGGGTCCGGCGGGGGCATGCGGTGGTCCTTTCGGTACGGCACGTCGGACAGGGGGCCTCGCGCCCCGGCCGGGGGCCGGCGCGCGGTCGGGCCGGCGATGTCCGGACGGGGGTCCGGCGGTGGACGTCGTCGTCGTGGCCCCGGGGGACAGTAGGGGCCGATCGGAATGGTGGCACAGCCGCGCCGCCCCGCGTGGTTCGGACACGACCCGGAAAAGCGAGGGTTTGTATGCCGGCGGGGTTACCGTGGGACTCTATGGCCGGCCGAACCTCCCAGGCGAGTCGGCGGCGCGGCGGGTCGACCAGCCGTGGCGCCGCGACCGGTCGTGCCCGGACCCCGGCCCGCAAGCGCCCGACAGCCCGTCGGCGCCCGGCCCGCAACTCGCCGGCCGTCCTGGTCGGTCGTGCTGTCGGTGCCACCTGGATGGGGCTGGCGCACGGCGTCGGCTGGGCGGTGCGTACCGCCGGTCGCCGGGCGGCCACCGCGCGGGAGTTGAGCCCGGAGCACCGGCGCGACGGTGCCGGGCTGTTCGTACTCGGCCTGGCCATTCTCACCTCGATGGCGATCTGGTTCGGCGCGGCCGGGCCGTTCGGGGTCCGCGTCGCGGACATGATGCGGCTGTTCATCGGCGCGATCGCGGTCGCCGTGCCGTTGCTGCTGCTGATCGGCGCGGTCCGGCTGATGCGTGATCCACCGGAGGAGCCGGACCCTCGGGGCCGCGGGCTGGTCGGCTGGTCGGCGATGCTGGTCGCCACGGCGGGGCTGCTGCACATCGGCCAACGCCCCGACGACGACCTGCAACGTGACTACGCCGGCGGGCTGATCGGACTCGGCATCGGCACGGTACTGGAGCACACGGTCAGCTACTGGGTCGGCGTGCCGTTGCTGATCCTGCTGCTGGTCTTCGGTCTGCTGGTGGTCACCGCCACCCCGATCAACCGGATCCCGGAGCGGCTCGGGCTGCTCGCCGGGGTGGTGACCGGGCGTGGGCCGGAGTCCGATCCGGCCCCGGCCGGTGCCGACACCGCTGACGACGAGACCGCCGGTGACGAGCGGGCCCGCCGCCGGCCGCCGCGCCGCCGGCAGGCCAGCCGGACGGCCGACGCCCTGCCGGTGTCGTCGGCCGGTGACGATGGCACCCTGGCCGAGCCGCTCGATCTGCAGGAGACGATGGAGCTGCCGCGCCGGCCGGCGGCGAAGGTGCCGACCACCCGCACCCCGCCGGAGCCGCCGGAGCATTCGCCGACCCCGACCCGCGCCGAGCAGTTGGCGATCACCGGGCTGTCCGGGGACTACCGCCTGCCACCGGCAAAGCTGCTGCGGACCGGTCCACCGGCGAAGACCCGCAGCAAGGCCAACGACGAGGTGATCGCCGCACTGCAGGGGGTGTTCGAGCAGTTCGACGTTGACGCGGCGGTCACCGGGTTCACCCGGGGTCCGACGGTGACCCGATACGAGGTGGAGCTCGGCCACGGGGTGAAGGTCGAGCGGATCACCCAGCTCTCCCGCAACATCGCGTACGCGGTGAAGTCACCTGACGTGCGGATCCTCAGCCCGATTCCGGGCAAGAGCGCGGTCGGCGTGGAGATCCCGAACACCGACCGGGAGGACGTGTCGCTCGGTGACGTGCTGCGCTCCCGTGCCGCCGGTGCCGACCATCACCCGATGCTGGTGGCGCTCGGCAAGGACATCGAGGGCGGCTTCGTGGTGGCCAACCTGGCGAAGATGCCGCACATCCTGATCGCCGGGGCGACCGGCGCCGGCAAGTCGTCCTGCCTGAACTCGCTGCTCATCTCGATCCTCAGCCGGGCCACCCCGGACGAGGTACGGCTGCTGCTGATCGACCCCAAGCGGGTCGAGATGACCGGGTACGAGGGCATCCCGCACCTGGTGACCCCGATCGTGACCAACCCCAAGAAGGCGGCCGAGTCGCTGGAGTGGGTGGTACGCGAGATGGACATGCGCTACGACGACCTGGCCGCGAACGGTGTCCGGCACATCGACGACTACAACCGCAAGGTACGGGCCGGGGAGATCACCGCTCCGCCCGGCAGCGAGCGGGAGATCCGGCCGTACCCGTACCTGCTGGTGATCGTCGATGAGCTGGCCGACCTGATGATGGTCGCCCCCCGGGACGTGGAGGACTCGGTCGTCCGGATCACCCAGCTCGCCCGGGCCGCCGGCATCCACCTGGTGCTGGCCACCCAGCGGCCGTCGGTGGACGTGGTGACCGGCCTCATCAAGGCGAACGTGCCGTCCCGGCTGGCCTTCGCCACGTCGTCGCTGTCCGATTCGCGGGTCATCCTGGACCAGCCGGGCGCCGAGAAGCTGATCGGCCGGGGCGACGGCCTGTTCCTGCCGATGGGTGCGTCGAAACCGCTGCGCATCCAGGGTGCCTGGGTCAGTGAGAAGGAGATCGACGAGATCGTCGCCTTCTGCAAGAAGCAGCGCGAGCCGGAATTCCGCCCCGACGTGCTCACCACCGCCCAGGAGAACAAGAAGAAGATCGACGAGGACGTCGGCGACGACCTCGACCTGCTGGTCCAGGCGATCGAGCTGGTGGTGACCTCGCAGTTCGGGTCGACCTCGATGCTGCAGCGCAAACTGCGGGTCGGGTTCGCCAAAGCGGGCCGGTTGATGGATCTGATGGAGACCCGGGGCATCGTCGGGCCGTCCGAGGGTTCCAAGGCACGCGACGTGCTGGTCAAGCCGGACGAGCTGGAGGACGCGCTGGCGAGTCTGCGGGCCGTCGAGGCGAGCTGACCGCACTGGTCCGGTCGGCTGACCGATCGGATCGTCCGGCACCGCGCCGCCCGGCCGCCGTACGCCAATGGCCCGGTACCCTCGTCAGGTGTCTGCTTTTCCCCCGCCTCCCGCCCAACCGTCCGGCCGGCGCGTCGCCCTGCTCACCCTGGGGTGCGCCCGCAACGAGGTCGACTCGGAGGAGTTGGCCGCCCGGCTGGACGCCGACGGCTGGCAGGTGACCACCGACGCCGACGGTGCCGACGTGGTGCTCGTCAACACCTGCGGCTTCGTCGAGAAGGCCAAGCAGGACTCGGTGCAGACGCTGCTCGATGCCGCGGACGGCGGGGCCAAGGTGGTGGCTGCCGGCTGCATGGCCGAACGGTACGGCCGGGAGCTCGCCGAGCACCTGCCGGAGGCGCAGGCCGTCCTCGGGTTCGACGACTACCCGGATATCTCCGGCCGGCTGCGGGCGGTGCTGGCCGGCGAGCAGCTGCCCGCGCACGCCCCGCGGGACCGCCGCACGATGCTGCCCCTGACCCCGGTGTCCCGGCAGCACTCCGGTGTCGTGGTGCCCGGTCACGCGACGGTCGACGAACGTACTCCTGCGCACCTGCGCGCGGTCCTGCGGCACCGGCTGGCCGGCGGCCCGGTGGCGTCACTGAAGCTGGCCAGTGGCTGTGACCGCCGGTGCGCCTTCTGCGCCATCCCGGCGTTCCGGGGGGCGTTTGTCTCCCGCGCTCCCGAGGAGCTGCTGGCCGAGGCCGAGTGGCTGGCCGGCACCGGCGTTCGGGAACTGGTGCTGGTGAGCGAGAATTCGACCTCGTACGGCAAGGACCTGGGGGATCCGCGGCTGCTGGAGAAACTGCTGCCACAGTTGGCTGCCGTCGACGGCATCGTCCGGGTACGGGTCAGCTATCTGCAGCCGGCGGAGACCCGTCCGGGTCTGATCGAGACGATCGCCACCACGGCCGGCGTGGCACCGTACTTCGATCTGTCCTTCCAACACGCCAGTGAGCCGGTGCTGCGCCGGATGCGGCGCTTCGGCTCCACCGGGCGGTTCCTCGACCTGCTGGCCTCGGCCCGGTCGTTGGCGCCGCAGGCCGGCGCGCGAAGCAACTTCATCGTCGGATTCCCCGGTGAGACCCGGTCGGACGTCGACGAACTGGTCCGGTTCCTGTCCGCAGCCCGGTTGGACGCGATCGGGGTGTTCGACTACAGCGACGAGGACGGCACCGAGGCCGCCGGTCTGCCCGACAAGGTACGGGCCGCCACGGTGAAGCGGCGCTATGACCGGATCTGTGCGCTGGCCGACGAGCTGTGCGCGCAGCGGGCCGAGGAACGAGTCGGCACGACGGTGGAGGTGCTGGTCGACAGCGTCGACGACGGGCTGGTGGAGGGTCGGGCCGCGCACCAGGCACCGGAGGTGGACGGTTCGACGACGTTGGTGGCCGGCGCTGCCGGTGTCACCGGAGCCGGGGTCGACCTCGCCACGCTGCGCCCCGGCGACCTGGTCCGGGCGACGGTGACCGGGACCGAAGGGGTCGACCTGGTGGCAGTGCCGAGTGACGTGCTCTCGTCCGGTACGGCCGACCGGCCGCTCTCCAGCGCGGTCAGGTGAGCTGTTGACTTCCTCCCCGCCCTTGAAGAACGGGGATTCCCTGGTTCGCCCCAGGGGGTTCCTGCTTCACCGACGACCGCCCCGTCCGAGAGGAGGACTCCCGGTGAGGTCTCACACCGCCTCCACAGGCAGTCACGGAGAGCCCCTCCGCGAGAATGTTCCGGGCCGCGTTCACGTCCCGGTCATGGGCCTGCCCGCACCGGCAGGTCCACGACCGGACCGCCAACGGCAGGTGTTCAGCCAGTACGCCACAGCCCGAGCACAGTCGGGTCGACGGGAACCAGCGGTCCACGACCACCAGATCCCGGCCGTACCAGTCCGTTCTGTACCCCAGCATGCTGCGGAACTGCCGCCAGGCCGCGTCCGAGACGGCGCGGGCCAGACGGTGGTTGGCCATCATGTTGCGGACGGTCAGGTCCTCGATCACGATCGTCTGGGTTTCACGAACGAGCCGGGTGGTCAACTTGTGCAGGTGGTCGCGGCGGCGGTCGGCGATCCGGGCATGAACCCGGGCCACCGCCAGCCGGGCCTTGGCCCGGTTCGCGGAGCCTTTGGCCCTGCGTGCGAGGTTCCGCTGGGCGCGGGCCAGCCGATCGCGGTCACGGCGTTCATGTCTCGGGTTGGGGATCTTCTCCCCGGTGGACAGGGTGAACAGGCTGTCGAGGCCGGCGTCGACCCCCACCACGGCGGTGGTGGCCGGGGCCGGGTCGATCCGGTCGTCGCAGAGCAGGGAGACGAACCAGCGGCCCGCCGGGTCCTGCGACACGGTCACCGTCGACGGCGCCGCGCCCTGCGGGAGCGGTCGGGACCAGACGATGTCCAACGGTGCGGACATCCTGGCGAGGGTGAGGCGGCCGTCGCGCCACCGGAACGCGCTGGCGGTGTACTCCGCCGACCGCCGCGACCTCTTCCTCGACTTGAACGTCGGGTACCGGGCCCGTTTGGCGAAGAAGTTGGTGAACGCGGTCTGCAGGTGCCGCAACGTTTGCTGCAGAGGGACGCAGGAGACGTCGTTGAGGAACGCCAGGTCGTCGGTCTTCTTCCACCCGGTGAGCATCGCCGACGTGGCGTTGTAGGTGACCCGTTCCCGACGCAGGGTCCACGCCTCGGTGCGGGCGGCCAGGGCCATGTTGTAGACCAGCCGGACACAGCCGAACGTCCGGGCGAGCTCGGCGGCCTGCCCGGGGGTGGGGTGGAAGCGGTACCTGAACGCCCGCTTCACGGTCCTGGACACAGTCCACAATCTGGCGATTCGGTCGTGAGCCGTGGGGTCGCGTGTGGGGTGGACACCGATCCGCCCCGGCGACGGACCGGCTTTCCCTGTCCCGCTCCGCAGGAGTTCCGATTCCTCCCCGGCCGCAACGCCGGAGTATCCACGGAAGGACTCTGATGACCGAGCCGGGCGCCACCGCCGGTCCGCGTACCGCCGTCGCCGCGGTACCGGTGGTCAACGCGGCCAACGCGCTCACCGGGCTACGCATGGTGCTGGTGCCGGTCTTCGTGGTGTTCGTGATTCTCTCCGGGATGACCCACCCGGGCTGGCAGATCGCCGCCTGCCTGACGTTCGTCGTCGCGTCGGCGACCGACCTGATCGACGGCTGGATCGCCCGCCGGTACGCCTTGGTGACGTCGTTCGGCAAGGTCGCGGACCCGATCGCCGACAAGGCGCTGACCGGCACCGCGCTGGTACTGCTGTCCTGGTACGACCTGGTGCCCTGGTGGGTGACCGGGCTGATCCTGGTGCGTGAGTGGGGGGTCACGCTGATCCGCTTCTGGGTGCTGCGGCACGGGGTGATCGCGGCGAGCCGGGGCGGCAAGGCGAAGACGGCGCTGCAGATCACGGCGATCGTCTGGTACCTGCTGCCGCTGCCGTCGGTGCTCGCCGCAGTCGCTCCGTGGATCATGGCGGCCGCGCTGCTGGTCACCGTGGCGACCGGGCTGGACTACCTGGTCCGCGCGCTGCGGCTGCGCCGTACCGGGCCGGACCGGTGACCTCGGCCGGGTCGGACCGGGTGCCTCCGGCCGGCGCGTCAGCGGGCGGGCGGCCGCCGCCGGACGGCGGCGATCTCGGCATGGGGCGGTCGGCCAGCGGCAGCCCGGCTGCGGCGGTCGTGCACGCCCTGGCTGAGCGGGGCGAGACGCTTGCGGTCGTCGAGTCGCTCACTGGTGGCTTGCTGGCGTCCGCCCTGGTCGAGGTTGCCGGGGCGAGCCTGGTCTTCCGCGGTGGGCTGGTCGTGTACGCCACCGACCTGAAGCGTACCCTGGCCGGGGTGCCGCAGCGGTTGCTCGCCGACCGGGGACCGGTCGACCCGGACGTCGCGGTCGCCATGGCCCGGGGTGCCCGGGTCCGGTGCGCCGCCGACTGGGCGCTGGCTACCACCGGGGTGGCCGGCCCACAGCCGCAGGGCGGCAAGCCGATCGGGCGAGTCTACGTTGCCCTGGCCGGTCCGGCTGGAGTGCATCAGGTCCGGCGGTTGGACCTCGGCGGCGGTCGGGATGCGGTACGCAGGTCGAGCGTGACCGCTGCCCTGCGGCTGCTGACGACGCAACTACACGCCACGCGGCCCTGAGCGGGGGACACCCGCAACGCCGAGCGGATATAACTGACATCTGACTCTGATCGCCCTGCCGGGCCCGATTCGTGCTCTCGGGTGGGGTGTCGATCGGGTGGCGAACGGATAAGGTTGCGGGAAGCCTCCGGCACTCGCCGGCCGGTCCCGGACAGGGGGAGGTGCGATGGTCCTGCTACGCCGCGTTATCGGTGACGCGCTGCGTGCCCGCCGGCAGGGTCAGCGCCGGACTCTGCGCGAGGTTTCCACCGCCGCGAACGTCAGCCTCGGCTACCTCTCCGAGGTCGAGCGCGGCCAGAAGGAAGCCTCGAGTGAGCTGCTCGCTGCGATCTGCGACGCCTTGGGTGCCCAGTTGTCGGAGGTGCTGCGTGACGTGAGCCACACCGTCGCCGTCGCTGAGCAGCGGCAGGGCCTGCTGGTTCCGTTTCCCGAGCAGTCCCCGACGTCGTCCGAGCGGCCCCTGGAGGAGCGGCCGAGCCACAGCGAAGCGCTGCGCTCCGCCCCGGACGGCGCCGTCGGTACGACCGAGCGGGGCGACGCTTCGGCGCACCAGGTCGCCTCCGAGGGCGGGGTGACCGTCTCGGTCCGCAGCGACTCGCCGCTCAAGACGACGCTGCGGGCCTCCCGGCGGGTGCCGAACACCGGTGGTCGGGACCGTGACGTCGTCTGCGCCGCCTGAGCCGCAGCCGATCGAGCGGCTGCGGGCTGCCGGATCCTGGGCTCGCCACCGCTGGATCCGGGACACTAGGGTTGACCCTCAACCGGCCCACCCTGCCGGATCCCACCGATGGCGGCTTACGCGGTGGCGACGGCCTGGGACGATGGTAGGGGTGCCGGCGCACCGTACCGCCCGGGTCGGGCCGCCGTGACCGCCTGACCGTTCGCGCCGATAGTGAGGGGATACCGCAGAGATGGCGAACCCGTTCGTCAAGGGTTGGCGCTACCTGATGGCGCTGTTCGGCGCCAAGATAGATGAGCACGCCGACCCCAAGGTGCAGATCCAGCAGGCGATCGAGGACGCCCAGCGCCAGCACCAGGCACTGGTTCAGCAGGCCGCCGCGGTGATCGGCAACCAGCGACAGCTGGAAATGAAACTCTCCCGGCAGATGAGCGAGGTCGAGCGACTGCAGGGGATGGCCCGGCAGGCGCTGGTGCTGGCCGACAAGGCCCGCGCCGAGGGCGACGAGGCGGAGGCGAACAAGTACGAGCAGACCGCCCAGACTCTCGCCACCCAGTTGGTCGCCGGCGAGCAGTCGATGGAGGACCTCAAGACCCTGCATGACCAGTCGTTGGCCGCCGCCGCCCAGGCCCGTCAGGCGGTGGAGAACAACCAGATGATCCTGCAGCAGAAGCTGGCCGAGCGGACCAAGTTGCTGAGCCAGCTCGAGCAGGCCAAGATGCAGGAGACCGTGGCGTCGTCGCTGGAGTCGATGTCGGCGCTCGCCGCGCCGAAGAACACGCCGTCGCTCGACGAGGTGCGGGACAAGATCGAGCAGCGCTACGCCACCGCGATGGGCCGGGCCGAGCTGGCCGGCAACTCCGTCGAGGGGCGGATGCTCGAGGTGCAGAAGTCCACCCTCGACATGGCTGGTTCGTCGCGGCTCGACCAGATCCGGGCCAGCATGGCGGGAGAGAAGCTCGCCGGGGCACAGCCAGGGCCGGCGGTCGAGCAGACCCCGGCGGGTGCGGACAGCACGGCCGGCGCGGACGGTGCCAGTGTCGCCCGCCTCGACCAGCTCCGTGCCTCGATGGCGAAGGACAAGAACACCGGTGACGCCTCCGCCGCCGGCTGACCATCGGGCCAGGGGGGCGGGAAGGAGCAACGGTGGTGGATCCACGGACTCGTTACTTCCGCAGGCTGCGTCGCCTGCGTCGGGGTGCCCGCCGGTGGACCGTACTCGCTGGCGGCTTCGGTGGCGCGGCGGCGGTGCTGCTGCCGTACGCGGGGGTCAGTCCGGTCGACGCGGTATGGGCGGCGGCGGCCGGTGCCAGCACGGCGTTGGCCTTCTGGCGTTGGTCCGACCTGCGGGCGCTGGCCGGGCAACCGCCACCCCCCACGCCGGATCCGGCCATCGCCGCCGAGCAGGCCCGGCTCAAGCTGGTCGCCACCGTCGAGCGGATTCCGCTCGGCCGGGCCGCCGTCGGTGAGGTACGCCGACAGCAGGCGCTGCTGGCGTTGCGCGGAACGGTGGCGGCGGACGTCTGGACCCGGCTGGACCGGGCCGCGCGTACCCTCGCCGGGCTGGTGCCGCGGCTGACCGGGCCGGGCGAGTCGGCCCAGCTCGAAGCCGCGGTGGCCGAGCAGTCCCTGCGCGACCTGGCGTACCGGGTGGCCAGCGTGGAGAAGGCGGTACGGCTGGCTCCGGCCGATGCCGGGCTGGCCAACTCTCACCGGGTGCTCGTCGAGCAGTTGGAAGCCGGCACCGTCGCTTACGAAGGTCTCGTCGCGGCGGCCGCCAACTACGTCGCCGAGGACGGTCGTGCGGTCGGGCAGCACCCGTCGGTGAGCCGGCTCACCGAGGCCGGTGACCTGCTGCGGGGGGTTGCCGCCGGGCTGGCGGAGCTGCGCCAGCCACCAGACCCGGCTGGCACGTCGGGCACCAGTAGGTGACCCGGCCCGCCGACTCGGTGCGTCGCACCGCCGTGCCGCAGCGGCGGCACGGCCGCCGCCAGCGGCCGTACACGTAGGTGGCCTCCCCAGGTAGGCCGGTGATGCTGCGGCTGGCCCGCCCCCGGTTGGCGACCAGCAGCCGGCGTGCCAGGTCGACGACGGCGGCCAGGTCCGGCACCTCGCGGACCGGCGTACCGGGCGCGACACCACGCAGGAACAGCAACTCGCAAGCGTAGACGTTGCCGATCCCGGCGAGATTACGCTGGTCGAGTAGCGCCTCGACGACGGGCGTCTCGGGCCGAGCGGCGAGCCGGCGGACCGCTTCGGTCGCGTCCCAGTCAGCACCGAGTAGATCCGGCCCCAGCCCGGCGGTGAGCTCCGACTCGCGGTCCGTCACCACCAGCATCAGTTCGTGCAAGTGGTAGCCGACGGCGACGGATTCACCGGTGCGCAGCACCACGCGAATCAGGTGTGCCGGCCGGGCCGTCCAGCGTTGACCGACCCGGTAGGTCCGCCAACTGCCGTCCATCCGCAGGTGCGAGTGCAAGGTGTACCGCCGGTCGTCCGGTGCCGCGAGCCGCAGCAGCAGGTGCTTGCCACGGCTCACGCAGTCCAGCGCGGTCCAGCCGGACAGGTCGGTGGTCGCGAGCCGGGGGATCCGGAAGTCGCTGCCGGTGAGCAGCCGGCCAGCCAGCACTTCCCGCAGCCGGTGAGCGGTGTTCCAGACGGTGTCGCCTTCAGGCACGACGACAATCCTGCCGCAGGTCGTGACCGGGCGGGCCGATAGCCGGCCGACTGCCTCAGGCCGGACAGCCGACTGCCCGGGCCAGATGTCTCCGGCCCGGGCAGTCAGGGTGACGATGACGGTCAGTATCGTCGTCGGAACACGGCGAAGGTGGCTGCGGTGCCGAGCGCCAGCGCACCGATCAGCACCACCCAGATCGCTGTCGAGTTGATACCGTTGTTGATCTCCGCGTTGGCTTGTACCGCAGCGAGGAGGCTGTCGTCCGGCGGTGCCGGCAGAGGAACCGGGGGAAGTTCGCCGTACCGCACCAGACCGGTGCTCTCCAGCAGTGACATGTGGGTCTGGACGAAGCCGTTGGCGTCCTGCGCGAGCTGCCGGACGACGTCGTTACGGGTACTCGCTCGGACCGCACCGATGACCGGGAAGATGTTGCCGTGGGCGGCGCGGAGCCGCTCAACGAAGATCCGGTCGAACCGGGCACCCTCCGCGACCTTCATCTCGTCGACCCAGCCCTGCTGGGTGGGGGTCGGGTCGGTAGGCAGCTCCACGCCGAGCTCGTTGGCCGCTTCGACCACCAACAGGTCGAGCTCGATGTGCTGGTCGGCAATCTCGGCGCCGACCTCGCGGACCCTCTGCGTGCTGCCCTTCTCTGCGGCCAGCACACCAGCCGGGATCTCCCACAGTCCGGCGAGCCGGACGCCGTTGAGCAACTGGATGTCGGTGGCGGCGAGCTGGGTCGCTCCGGAGGGCTGCGCGAGCGCGGCGCCGGGCAGTGCGAGCAGCCCGGCGACGAGACCCACCAGGACTGCTGCCAACCGGCGCGGGGTGTGTGCCGCAGATCGTGCCCGGGCCATAGTGTTTCAACCTCCGAGTGGGGTCGACAGAGCGGTCGATGATCGACAAGAACGTTATGTCGAATGCCGCCTGCGCGTCAATGCTTTCGGCTCGGAACCACAGAAAAAAAGGAGCACCTAAACGTTTGCTGTGGCTAATCTTACTGAGATTGCCGGCATCGTCTGTTCAGCTGATGTTCCCGGTTCAACGTGGAGGTCACGGGCTTGTTCACATAGCGCGAATCTGGCCGCCTGGTATCTCGTGGTAGGAGTGCGGTTCGTGGCGTCGCGGTAACAGGGCGCCGATACCGTAGCAGAATGTCGGCCAATTCCTGACCCGGCGGATCACTGGAATCGCTACGGTGACTCGTCGGGACGCGGTGGCCGGACGATGTCGGCGTAGCGCAGATGGCTGGCGCCGTAGATTGCGAAGTTGAGCCGGGCATGGGACAGGCTCAAGTCGCCGTTCGGCCCGCCACGCACCACCTCAGCGTCGCCATCGCCCTGGCCGTCGTCGGTCCAGAAGCAGACGGGGCAGGTGGTGCATCCGGTCCGGTAGCCACAGCAGGGGCATCTGTCGACGGAGTACGGGACCACCCGCTAAGCCTTCCACAGGAACGTTTCGGGCATGTGCCTGAGGTACCCCGTCGGCGGTCCGTCGACAAGCGCACCGCCGACGGCGGGTACCTCCGGCGCACCCGCCCGTGCCGGCGGTGCCTGGCCCGACGTTCACGATCAGCCCCGTAACCGCAGTCCACGTGGCGTGGCCCGGAAGCCGGCGGCGGCCAGCGCCGTCCGTAGCGTGGAGCTGTGCACCCGCTCCCCGTCGGCGCGTTCGACCGTGATGGTGCCGAGTGCCCCGGAGCTCACCGCGTCGGCCAGCGCCCGGGCCGCCGCCTCGAGCCGCTGTCCGTCCTGAGTGAAGCAGAGCAGACTGCGACCGCCTCGTTCGACGTAGAGCGCCGCCTCCGCGTCGACCAGGACCACCAGCGCCCCGGCCTTGCGCCCGGGTCGGTGCCCCGCGTTCGACTCGTCGGCGCTGTCCACCGGTCGCTCCGGCCAGGGCAGTGCCGCGCCGTACGGGTTCGCCGGATCGGCTGCCGCCAGCACCACCGCCTCCGGCTGCCGGCGGTGCGTCGGATCGGAATTGGCGAGTTCCCGCAGCCGGTCCACCGCACCCGGTACGGCGAACTGGGCCGCACCGAGTCCGTCGACGAAGTAGCCCCGGCGGGCCGCACCGCGTTCCTCCAACGCGGCCAGCACCGGGTACACGGCGGCGAACCCACCCGGCTGCCCCTCGGCGGCGACCGCCCCCCGGGTCACCACCCCGTGCCGTTCGAGCAGCACGTCGGCGGTGAGCGCCGCCCGCCGGGTCGGGTCGGGGTCGCGGGATGGCAGCAGTGACCACCGACCGGCCAACTGCGGTGCGGCGGTACGGGCGACGAACTCCCGACCGACCCGCCGGGCCCGACCCCGTGCCCCGGCGGCGGTGCGGACCCGTTGTGTCGGGCGCGGGCCGAGTACGGCCCGCAGTGGAGCCAGTGTGTCGTTGGTCAGCCAGCCGGCCCACACCAGATCCCAGATCGCCGTCTCGATCCGCCCGGCCGGATCGGCAGTGTCGGCGGGCGCAACGCCAGCGGTGCCGGCGAGCGCCGCGTTGACCCGGTCGGCCAGTTGCCGGAAGAACAGCGCCTGCTGGTCGGCGAGGGCGGCGAGCACCGCCTCGTGCACCGGGGTCAGCGTGAGCGCCGGGTCCGGCGCCGGTAGCAGCAGGGGCGCGGTCTCCGTGAACACCAACCGGATCCAGCCGTCACCCGCGCCGACCGCGCCGGCACCGGACCAGGTGACCTCGCCGGAGGCGCAGAGCTCGTCCAGGTGCGCGGGGGAGTAGTCGGCCACCCGGGCCGGCAGGATCAGCCGTTCCACCGCTGCGGCCGGCAGGACCGCCCCCTGCAGTTGCTCGACGGCGGCAGCCACGCCGTCCACCCCACGACCCGGGCCGGCGACCTGCTGCCACCGGGGAAGGAACCGGACCAGGGCGGTGGCCGGCACCGGCTCGATCTCGCGGCGCAGCGCCGCGAGCGATCGGCGCCGCAGCAGCCGCAGCACATCGGCGTCGCACCACTCGGTGCCGGCCCGCCCCGGGGTGAACTCGCCGGCCACGATCCGCCCGGTCGCGGCGAGCCGCCGCAGGGTCTGTTCGACGACAAAGGCGCCCAACCCGAACCGGGCGGCGCACGCGGCGGTGTCGAACGGCCCCCGGGTACGGGCGTAGCGGGCGACCAGGTCGCCGAGCGGGTCGGCCACCGGGGCGAGGTACGCCGCAGCGACGCCGACCGGCAGCGCGACACCGAGCGCGTCGCGCATCCGCCCGGCGTCCTCCACCGCGATCCACCGCTCCTGCCCGGCGATCCGCACCCGCACCGCGCGCCGGGCCCGGGACAGCTCGGCCGGCCAGCCCGGGTCGACCTGCCGGGCCAGCAACTCGGTGTCGGCCAGGTCGCCGACGACCCGCAGCAGCTCGGCCAGGTCCTCGGCGTCGCACACCCGGCGGTGCCCGCCCAGCCACTGCAGCTGCCGGTGGGTCTCGGCGAGCACCGCCGGGTCGAGCAGTTCCCGCAGCTCGACCCGGCCGAGCAGCTCACCGAGCAATGTTGAGTCGAGGCTCAGCGCGGCGGCCCGGCGCTCGGCCAGCGGCAGGTCCCCTTCATAGAGGAACGCTCCGACATAGCCGAACAGCAGGGAACGGGCGAACGGTGACGGTCGCGGTGTCTCGACCTCTACCAACCGCAGCCGCCGTGCCGCCAGGTCGCCCATCAGCCCGACCAGCGCCGGCATGTCGAAGACGTCCCGCAGGCATTCCCGCGCCGCCTCCAGGGTGATCGGAAAATCGGTGAACTCCCGGGCCACGTCGAGCAGTTGGGCGGCGCGTTGCCGCTGCTGCCACAGCGGCTGCCGGCGTCGCGGATCCCGGCGTGGCAGCAGCAGCGCCCGGGCGGCGCATTCCCGGAACCGGGCGGCGAACAGGGCCGACCCGCCGACGGCGGTTTCGACGAGCTGGCTGATCTCGTCGCTCTCGAAGGCGACCAGGTCGGCACCGGGTGGTGTGTCGGCCACTTCGGGTAGCCGGATGACGATGCCGTCGTCAGCGGGCAGCACCTGGGCGTCGACGCCGTATCGCTCGGTCAGTCGCTGGCCGATCGCCAGTGCCCACGGCGCGTTCACCTGGGCACCGAAGACGCTGTGCACGACCAGCCGCCAGTCGCCGAGCTCGTCGTGGAACCGTTCGACGACGACCGTCCGGTCGTCCGGCAGGCTGCGGGCGGCGGCGCGTTGGTCGTCGAGGTAGCGCAGCAGGTTGTCGGCGGCCCAGTCGTCCAGACCGGACGACAGCAGCCCGGCGCGGGCGGCGGTCGGGTCCTGCCGGCCGACCTGGCGCAGCCGGGCGCCCAGCGCACGGCCCAGCTCGACCGGGCGACCGGGTTGGTCGCCTTTCCAGAACGGCATCCGGGCTGCCTGGCCCGGGGCGGGGGTGACCAGCACCCGGTCCGGGGTGATCTCCTCGATCCGCCACGACGTCGCGCCGAGCAGGAAGACGTCGCCGACCCGGGACTCGTAGACCATCTCCTCGTCGAGTTCGCCGACCCGCACGGGCCGTTCCGCCCCGGCCAGGAAGACACCGAACAGGCCACGGTCCGGGATCGTGCCTCCACTGGTGACGGCCAGCCGCTGCGCGCCCGGCCGTCCGGTGAGCAGGTCGGCGTCGCGGTCCCAGACCAGCCGGGGCCGCAGTTCGGCGAAAGCGGTCGACGGGTACCGACCGGAGAGCATGTCCAGCACCGCGTGCAGCGCCGAGTCGGGCAGGTCGGTGTACGGGGCCGCGCCGCGTACCAGGGTCGCCAGCGCGTCCACCGGCCAGGGATCGAGCGACACCATGGCGACGATCTGCTGGGCCAGGACGTCGAGTGGGTTGCGCGGGTACCGCAGCTGCTCGATGGCGCCGTGGGACATCCGCTCGCTGACCACCGCACAGGCCAGCAGGTCACCACGGTGCTTGGGCAGGATCACCCCGTGCGACAGCGCGCCCACCTGGTGCCCGGCCCGGCCGATTCGCTGCAGGCCGGCGGCGACGCTCGGCGGTGCCTCGATCTGTACGACGAGGTCGACCGCACCCATGTCGATGCCGAGCTCCAGGCTGGAGGTGGCGATCACCGCCGGCAGTTGGCCGGACTTCAACGCCTCTTCGATCTGCTGCCGTTCAGAGCGCGACACGCTGCCGTGGTGGGCGCGGGCGATCACTGCCGGGGCGCCGTGTGCGGTGTCCGACTGGGCCATGATCTCCGCCGGCATCCGGGTGCTGGACCGCCGGTCGTTGCCGCTGCTGTCGGCGCGGGGCGGGCCGGACTGCTGGTCCGTGCCGTCCGCCCGGTCTGCGGCGAGTTCGTTGAGCCGGGCGCAGAGCCGTTCCGCCGAGCGCCGGGAGTTGGTGAACACTATGGTCGACCGGTGCCGCCGGATCAGGTCGAAGACGCGTTCCTCGACGGCCGGCCAGATCGACCGGCCGGCCGGCGGCGGACCGTCGGCGTCCTCCTGCACCGTCTCGCGTTCGTCCAGCTGGTCGAGATCCGGCACCGGCACCTGGACGCTGACCTCGATCGTCTTGGCCGTGGCCGGGGCGACCACCTGCACGGGCTGATAGCCACCGAGGAACTGGGCGGTCTCCTCGATCGGCCGGACCGTGGCGGACAGGCCGATCCGCTGGGCGGGCGCCGGCAGCAGCGCGTCCAACCGCTCCAGCGACAGCGCCAGATGCGCACCGCGTTTGGTGCCGGCGACCGCGTGCACCTCGTCGACGATGACCGTACGCACGCCGCGCAGCGACTCCCGGGCGGCCGAGGTGAGCAGCAGGAACAGGGACTCGGGAGTGGTGATGAGGATGTCCGGCGGTTGCCGGAGGAAGCTGCGTCGCTGATCGGCCGGGGTGTCGCCGGTGCGAATGCCGACGGTCACCTGCGGTGCCGGTGCACCGATGCGGGCGGCGGCTTGGCCGATGCCGACGAGCGGGGTACGTAGGTTGCGGTCGACGTCGACCGCGAGTGCCTTGAGGGGGCTCAGGTAGAGCACCCGGCACCGCAGCCGCGGATCGTCGGGAGCGGGCGAGCGGGTCAGCTGGTCCAGCGACCACAGGAACGCGGCGAGGGTCTTGCCGGATCCGGTGGGTGCGACCACCAGGGCGTGCCGGCCGTCGCTGATCGCCTCCCACGCGCCGGTCTGCGCGGCGGTGGGCCCGGCGAAGGCGGCGGAGAACCACTCCCGGGTGGCTGCCCCGAAGCGCTCCAACACCGCGGTCATCGCTGTCCCTCCATCGGTCCGTCCGGCTGCCAGCGTGAACCATCCTGCCCGCCGGGTACGACGAAGCTGGGCCGTCCGAGCGACCGAATCCCACAAATTCGGGTGAGACCGGCAGGTCTGGCTTGCCCGACTTAGTAGTTATGGAGTAACTTTCTGTCATCGTCCGATCTCTCAAGGAGTACCCCCATGCCCGTTGTCGAGCGCGGCCTCCACCACGACACGGAGGTGCTTCTCCGGAAGGTGGACGGCCTGGTGGCCCTGCTGCGGCTGCGGCACCACCGGCTCGACCCAGTGGCGGTGGACCGGTTCGCCGACACCCTGCGGGCCCTGGTCGTCGACAGCGGATCGGCGAGCGCCGCCGACCGGGCGCGGGTACGCGCCACCGTGCATTACCACATGCTGTTGGCCAGCCGACGAGGTCGGCTGCCGCTCGCCGACGTGCCCGCACCCGCCGGACCGGCGACGCCGGCCCGCCCGGCGATGCCCGCCACGCCGACGACGGCTCCCACCGAACCAGCCGGCACATGACGGTAACCGTACGGTAACCACCGAATCCGCTGTGATCGCTTACCATCCAAAGTCCGGAATCCGGCGACGCCCAGGCCCGGCCACCGCCAGGCAGGCACGGCCAGCCAGGCAGCCGTCACCGAAAGACCGGTAGGCTGGCGGGGATCGACAGCGGAGGGGGGCACGGATGGCACAGCTGCGCCACCTCCCGGCTCCGCGCAGGATCGCCGTCGTCCTACTCGTCCTGCTCACCGTCACCGCCGTGCACGGTGCCGCCTCGGTCGCCGTACCGGCCGTCGCCGTCGCCGCCGGGCCGGCCTCCATCGGAGCCACGCTGCTGCACCAGACCGTCTCGCCCGGTGGTCGCAACTGCGTCGACGACGCCGACCACCGGCAGCAGCAGAGCATGTCGGCCCGGCCCGGCCCAGCCGGTGACGACCACGGCACACCGACCGGTACCGTCACCACGCCAACCTGGTCCGCCGCGCCATCCGCCACCGGCCGGGCCGCCCGGTCGTCGGCCGCTGGTCCGCTCCTGCGCCGCGGGACGCTGCCCTGCTCCAGCCGGGCACCACCCGACCGGCTGGCCGCGCAGCTGACCACCGCGGCGGCGCACCTGCCCATTCTCGACTGAGCCGGGCCACCGACCCGGCGGAGTCCGGGGCCGGCCGGCCCGAGCCTCCGCCCCGTCACGTCACCCCGCCACGGCCGCGACGCGCCGTCCGGCGTTCCTCACCCGCCGGGCCGGCGAGCCCGGCAACGGACCCGTGCCGGCGCGCGGGCCCGCGACGATACCTACCTGGAGCCATGCGTGCTGGTACTGCTCATCGTCCACCTGGCGACGGCGCTCGTGGCGCCGGCGCTGGTCCGCTGGTGGGGTCCGCGTGCCTGCTACCTGCTGGCCGCCGCGCCCGGCGCCGCCGCCGGCTGGGCACTGGCCAACACCGGTGCGGTACGCGACGGTGCCACGCTCGACGAGACGTACCGGTGGGTGCCGCAGCTCGGCCTCGACCTGGCGTTTCGGGTGGGCACCCTGTCCTGGCTCATGGTGCTGCTGGTCGGCGGCGTCGGAGCCCTGGTCCTGATCTACTGCGCCCGCTACTTCGCGCCGGGTGAGCCCGGGCTCGGCCGCTTCACCGCGAACTTCGTCGGATTCGCCGGAGCCATGCTCGGTCTGGTCCTCGCCGACGACCTGATCCTGCTCTACGTCTTCTGGGAGCTGACCACCGTCTTTTCCTACCTGCTGATCGGCCATCATCCGGAGAAGCGGGCCAGCCGCCGGGCCGCCGCCCAGGCGCTGATCATGACCACCCTGGGCGGCCTGGCCATGCTCGTCGGGTTCATCATGCTCGGTGAGCAGGCCGGCACCTACCGCTGGTCGCAGATCGCGGCCGGCCCGCAGCCGGCAGGCGGCTACCTGGCCGTCGCGCTGGTGCTGGTCCTCGTCGGCGCGCTGTCCAAGTCGGCGATCTTCCCATTCAGTTTCTGGCTGCCCTCGGCGATGGCCGCGCCCACCCCGGTCAGCGCCTACCTGCACGCCGCCGCCATGGTGAAGGCCGGCATCTACCTGGTCGCCCTGCTGTCACCGGTGTACGCGGGCAACCCCTGGTGGTACTGGCTGATCGTCACCACCGGCACCGCCACCATGCTGGTCGGCGGCTGGGCGGCGCTGCGCCAGACCGACCTCAAGCTGCTGCTGGCGTACGGGACCGTGAGCCAGCTCGGCTTGCTGGTGTTGGTGACCGGCGCGGGCGAACGCGCCCCGGCGTTGGCCGGGGCGACGATGCTGCTCGCTCACGCCCTGTTCAAGGCGACCCTGTTCCTGGTGGTCGGCATCGTCGACCGGTGCGCCGGCACCCGCGACCTCACCGAGCTGAGCGGGCTGGGTCGACGGATGCCGGCGGTCGCCGTGGCCGCCACACTCGCCGCCGCGTCGATGGCCGGGGTGCCGCCGCTGCTTGGCTTCGTCGGCAAGGAGGCGGTGCTGGAGGCGTTCGCACCGGACCCGGTCGTGTTGGCGCTGATCGTCCTCGGCTCGGTGCTCACCACCGCGTACAGCGCCCGGTTCATCTGGGGCGCGTTCGCCGGCAAGCCCGGTCGGGAGCCGACCACCGCCGCGTCGGTCGGCCCGGTGTTCGTGCTGCCGGCCGGCGTACTGGCGCTGCTCGGCCTGCTGCTCGGTCCGGCGGCCGGCGTCGTCGACACGGTGCTCACTCCGTACGCCGGACTGTTCGGCCCGGGTGACTACCACCTGGCGCTGTGGCACGGATTCACCCCCGCACTGGGGTTGTCCCTGGTCGCGCTCGTCGGCGGCGCCGCGCTGTTCCTGGCCCGGGAGCGGGTGGCCGCCGTGCAGCGGCGGCTGCGGGCCCCGACCGACGGGGCGACCAGTTACGCCCAGGCGACCCACCTGCTCGACCGGATATCGGTGGAGGTCACCGGTGCCACCCAGCGCGGGTCGCTGCCGCAGTACCTCGGCATCATCCTGCTGGTGCTGGTCACCGTGCCCGGTGGGGCGCTGCTGGTGACCCGCCCATGGACCGGGCAGTGGCGCTGGTACGACACGCCGGCGCAGATCGGGGTGGCCGCCGTCCTGGTGGTTGCCGCGATCGCCACGGTCCGGGCACAACGCCGGCTGAAGGCCGTCATCCTGGCCGGGGTGACCGGGTACTGCACCGCGTTGATGTTCGTCCTGCACGGCGCGCCCGACCTGGCGCTCACCCAGTTCCTCGTCGAGACGATCACCATCGTGGTGTTCGTCCTGGTGGTCCGTCGCTTGCCGATCTACTTCTCGGAACGTCCACTGCGCTCCAGCCGGTACGCACGGATCGCCCTCGGGGTCGTCGTCGGTGTGGTGATGGCCGGCATGGCGATGGCGGCGGTCGGCAACCGGGACGCGGCACCCGTCTCGGCGGCCTACCCCGAACAGGCGGTGGAATACGGCGGCGGGCGCAACGTGGTGAACGTGACACTGGTCGACATCCGGGCCTGGGACACCATGGGGGAGATCTCGGTGCTGGTCGTCACGGCGACCGGCGTGGCCAGCCTGGTGTTCCTGCGGCCGCGTACCGGGCCGGGTCCCCGCCGGGTCGGCGCCGCGACCGCAGCCGGCCACGGTGGCCGGCCGGGCGGCCCGTCACCGCCAACCCGGTCCCGGCGCCAACGGATCTGGCTGCGGGGCGGCGCTACCCAGACCGCGCGGGGCCGGTCGATCATCTTCGAGGTGGTCACCCGGCTGCTGTTCCACGCCATCCTGGTGTACTCGATATTCCTGCTCTTCTCCGGCCACAACGCACCCGGGGGCGGGTTCGCCGGCGGGCTGGTGGCCGGACTGGCACTGGCGGTGCGCTATCTCGCCGGTGGCCGCCACGAACTCAACGAGGCGGCACCGGTGGACGCCGGGCTGGTGCTCGGCGTCGGTCTGTTCCTGGCGATCGGCGCCGGGCTGAGCCCGATCCTGGTCGGCGCCGACGTGCTGCAGAGCGCCATCGTGGACCTGCACCTGCCGGTGATCGGCGACGTCCACCTGGTCACCTCGCTCTTTTTCGACGTGGGCGTCTACCTGATCGTGGTGGGCCTGGTCCTGGACATCCTGCGCAGCCTCGGCGCCGAGGTCGACCGGCAGATCGCGCGGTCCGCCGAGCCGGACGTCGAGGTGGACGACACCCCGCAGGGCGAGCTCGCCACCGCACCGGGTGCCGCCGGCAACGCCACCGCACCGGGTGCCGGCAGCGACCGGGTCGCCGGAGGAAGGAGCTGACATGCCGCCCAACATCGTGCTCGTCCTGGTCGTCGGGGTGCTCTTCGCCGCCGGCGTCACCCTGTTGCTGGAACGCAGTCTCACCCGGGTGGTGCTCGGGGTGATCCTGCTCGGCAACGGGGCCAACCTGCTGATCCTGCTGGGCGGGCGGCCCGGCGGGGCGCCCATCGCCGAGGTGACCGCCGCCGAGGAGATGAGCGACCCGCTGCCACAGGCGCTCATCCTCACCGCGATCGTGATCACGCTCGGGCTCACCGCGTTCCTGCTCGCCATGGCGTACCGCAGCTGGCTGCTCTTCGGCCACGACGAGGTCCAGGACGACCTGGAGGACCGGCTCATCGTTCAGCGCGCCCTCGCCGACCAGGGACCCAACGCCGAGGACGATGCCGAGGACAGCGACGACAACGACACCGACCCGATCGACGCGATCGGTGCCCCCCGTACCGCCCCGGCCCGCGCCGGCGATCTCGATCGGAGCGACCCGTGAGCTTCCTGGTGCCGTTGCCGGTGATCGTGCCGCTGCTCGGCGCGGGTATCACCCTGGTGCTGGCCCGGCATCCGCGCGCCCAGCGGACCACCAGCGTCGCGGCCCTCACCGTCACCTTCGGCGTCGCGCTCGCCCTGTTGATCACCGCCCACATCGAGGGACCCCAGGTGGTACGGGTGGGTGGCTGGCCGGTGCCGCTGGGCATCGTGCTGGTCGCCGACCAACTCGCCACCCTGATGCTGGTGGTCTCCACCGCAGTGACGCTGTGCGTACTGCTGTATTCGATCGGTGAAGGTCGCGCTGACGGCCGGGAGAGCACACCGGTGGCGATCTACCACCCGACGTACCTGATTCTCACCGCCGGAGTGACCAACGCGTTCCTCTCCGGGGACCTGTTCAACCTGTACGTCGGGTTCGAGATCCTGCTCGGCGCCAGCTACGTGCTGCTCACCCTGGGCGGCACCGAGGTACGAATCCGGGCCGGCACGACCTACGTCGTGGTCAGCATCCTCTCCTCGGTCATCTTCCTCACCGCCATCGGGCTGATCTACGCCGCCACCGGCACGGTGAACCTGGCGCAGCTGGCCGACCGGCTCGACGGACTCCCCGACGACCTGCGGCTGATGCTGCAGCTGATGCTGCTTCTCGCGTTCGGCATCAAGGCCGCCGTCTTCCCGCTGTCGGCCTGGCTGCCGGACAGCTACCCGACCGCGCCAGCTCCGGTCACCGCCGTCTTCGCCGGTCTGCTGACCAAGGTCGGCGTCTACGCGATCATCCGTACCGAGACGTTGCTGTTCCCCGGCGGACGCACCCGCGACCTGCTGCTGGTGGTCGCGTTGCTGACCATGGTGGTCGGCATCCTCGGTGCGGTCGCACAGTCGGACATCAAGCGTCTGCTCTCGTTCACCCTGGTCAGTCACATCGGCTACATGCTGTTCGGGATCGCGCTCGGCACCGCTGCCGGACTGGCGGCGGCGATCTTCTACGTGGTGCACCACATCACCGTCCAGACCACGCTGTTCCTGGCGACCGGCCTGGTGGAGCGCCGGGGCGGCAGCACCAACCTGGAGCGTCTCGGCGGGTTGGCCCGAGCCGCGCCGCTGCTCGCCGCGCTGTTCTTTCTGCCCGCGTTGAACCTGGCCGGCATACCACCGTTCTCCGGGTTCCTCGGCAAGCTCGGGTTGCTGCAGGCCGGGGTCGCCGACGGTGGCCCGCTGGTCTGGGTGGTCGCCGCCGGCGCGGTGGTGACCAGCCTGCTCACCCTGTACGCGGTGACCCGGGTGTGGAATCTCGCCTTCTGGCGCAAAACCGCACCGCAGGCCACAGCGGGCGGTCCGGCGACGGCACCGGCACCTGCTGCGGCCCCGCAGCCGGCGACCGTGCCGTCCGCCGCCCGGGCGGTGTCCGGTGTCCGGGTGCCGTCCACCGACTCGGCCTCCACCCCGCTCGCCGCCGACGGCCCGGGGTCGGTGGAACCGATGCCGCCCCTGCTGGTCGGCGCGACCACCGCACTGGTGCTGCTCGGCCTGGCGCTGACCGTGCTGGCCGGACCGTTGTACCAGATCGGCACCGAGGCGGCGGCCAACCTGGTGAGTCGTACGCCGTACGTCGACGCGGTGTTCCCGCAGGGAGGAGCCAGATGAGTCCGGTGTCCAGGGCCGCGCGCTGGCGTGCCCAGATCGTCGCGGTCGCCGCTCTGGTGGTGCTGTGGAACCTGTTCTACGGGCGGTTCTCCGTCGGCAACCTGCTCGGTGGGACGGCCGTCGCGTTGGTGGTGGTCACCGTCTTCCCGCTGCCGCCGGTCGCCTTCGAGGGCCGGATCCGGCCGCTGGCGGTGCTGCGCTTCCTCGTCCGGTTCGTCGTCGACCTGTTCATCGCGAGCGCGCAGGTGGCCTGGACCGCCGTCCGGTTTGGGCACACGCCGCGCAGCGCGGTCCTCGCGGTGCGGCTCCGAGTCCGGACGGACCTGAACCTGACCCTCACCGCCGAGGCGTTGTCGTTGATCCCGGGCAGCCTCATCGTCGAGGCCGACCCGGCCAGCGGCACCCTCTACGTCCACGTGCTCGACGTCGTCGACCACCACGACGTCGAGCAGGCCCGGCGGAAGGTGCTGGCGTTGGAGGAGCGGATCGTCCGGGCCGTCGGCTCGGCGGACGACGTGCGTCACCTCGCCGACCCTCGCCCGGCCGACCATCACGGAGAGAATCGATGACCTTTGTGGCTGTCGTGGTGACCGTCCTGCTGGCCGTGGCGGCCCTGCTGACCGTCGGGCGGATCATCCGTGGTCCGACACTGCTCGACCGGGTAGTGGCCGCCGAGGTTCTGATCGCCATCATCGTCGGCGGGCTTGCCGCCGAGGCCGCGGTCAACCGGCACGCCACCACTTTGCCGGTGCTCGTGGTGCTGTCCCTGCTCGGGTTCGTGGGCTCGGTCAGCATCGTCCGGTTCGTCGCCGCCCGCCCGCCTGCGGTGGCCGCCGCCGAACGGGAGCAACGGTGAACGGGGTGCTGACCGTACTGTCCGGCACGCTGCTGATCGGCGGCGCGTTGCTCAGCCTGGCGGCCAGCATCGGTCTGCTGCGCTTCCCCGACGTTGCCGCCCGGATTCACGCGGCGACCAAGCCGCAGGTTCTCGGCCTGTTGCTGTTCCTCAGTGGGCTGGCGTTGCGGCTGCAGAGCGGCACCGAACTGGCCACTCTGCTGATGGTCGCGGTCTTCCAGATGGCGACCGCGCCGGTCGCGGCCCACATCATCGGCCGGGCCGCCTACCGGGCCGATCTGGTACGGCGGGACCTGCTGGTCACCGACGAGGCGGACGGGATCACGACGGGCGCCACCGGCGGCGACGGAACCGGTGGGCAGCGGCGGGCCACTATATAATCCGGCCATGACCGATGCTCCTGCCCAGGAGGGCAGCAGTAGCCAGCCGGGTAGGACCCGGCTGCCGACATTCCGGCCGCCGGTCGCCGGAGCGCTGAGCCCCCGGTGCTGATCGTCTTCGGTCTCTTCCTGATCACCGTCTTGACGGTCGCGACCGGCTACTTCGTCGCCCAGGAGTTCGGCTACGTCGCCGTCGACCGGGGCCGGCTCCGGGCCCTGGCCGACCGGGGCGACCCGGCTGCCGCCCGGGCGCTGCGGGTGACCAGCCGGCTGTCGTTCATGCTCTCCGGTGCCCAGCTGGGGATCACGGTCACCGCGTTGCTGGTCGGCTACGTCGCCGAGCCGTACCTCGGCGCCGGACTGTCCGAGCTGCTCGGCGGGGTCGGAGTTCCGCCGGCCGCCAGTCTGACCATCTCGGTCGGGTTGGCGCTGATCATCTCGACCGTGGTGCAGATGGTCCTCGGTGAGCTGGCCCCCAAGAACCTCGCCCTCGCACGGGCCGAGACGTTGGCCCGGGCGCTCAGCCGGTCGACCCTGATCTACCTGGCCGTCGCCGGGCCGCTGATCCGGATGTTCGACATCGCGGCGAACCGGTTGCTGCGACGGGTCGGCATCGAGCCGATCGAGGAGCTGCCCAGCGGCGCCACCGCCGAGGACCTCGGCCAGATCATCGCCGAGTCCCGCCAGGAGGGGCATCTCGACTCGGCGATGTCCACGCTGCTCGATCGGGGACTGCACTTCCGGCAGCTGACCGCCGGTGAGGCGATGGTGCCGCGGGTCGACGTGCACACGGTGCGGGTCGACGCGCCACTGACCGGGCTGGTGGAGCTGCTGGACACCGGGCACTCCCGCTTCCCGGTGCACGGCTCGGACGGCGTCGACGATCTGGTCGGCATCGCCAGCATCGCGGACGTGCTCACCGTAGCGCCGTCGCGGCGGGCGATGACGACCGTCGCGGCCGTGATGGTTCCCCCGCTGCTGGTGCCCGAGACCTTGCCGTTGCCGGCGGTGCTGGACCGGCTGCGTAAGGGGCACCGGCAGCTGGCCTGCGTGGTCGACGAGTACGGCGGCTTCGCCGGGGTGATCACCCTGGAGGACATCGCCGAGGAGCTGGTCGGACCGATCCGGGACGAGGACGACCCCCCGGAGCCGGCCCCGGCCCGCCAGCCGGACGGCTCCTGGCTGGTCCCGGCCCGCTGGCGGATCGACGAGGTCGCCGACACCACCGGGGTCGAGCTGCCCACCGCCCCCGAGTACGACACCCTCTCCGGCCTGGTCATGCGGGAGCTGGGCCGGGTGCCCGAGGTCGGCGACCAGATCTCGATCAGCCTGGACGAGACAGCCGCCGGCAACGGCCATCATCGGGCCCGGCGGGCCGTACTGCACGTTATCTCCGTCGACCGGCACGTGCCCGACTCGGTCCGGCTGGAGGTGATCGGGTGAGCGCCGGGTGGGCGTTGCTGACCTCGCTGGTGCTGCTCGCCCTGAACGGATTCTTCGTGGCTGCGGAGTTCGCCCTGGTGGCGAGCAAGCGGTACCGCCTGGAACAGGCTGCGGCGGGCGGCTCGCGGGCGGCCCGGGCGGCGTTGGACGGCTCGCGCGAGCTGTCGCTGATGCTCGCCGGGGCGCAGCTGGGCATCACCGTCTGCACCCTCGGTCTGGGCGCGTTGGCCGAACCGGCGGTGGAGCGGCTGGTGGCGCCCCTGCTGGAGCGGGCCGGTCTGCCGTACGCGGCCAGTCACCTGGTCGCGTTCCTGTTCGCCCTCGCCCTGGTGGTCTTTCTGCATCTGGTGGTCGGCGAGATGGCACCGAAGTCGTGGGCGATCACCCACCCGGAGCGATCGGCGCTGCTGCTGGCGCTGCCGTTCCGGGCATTCGCCCGGGTGTCCCGGCCGGTCCTGTCCGGGCTGAACGCGATCGCCAACGCCGTGCTGCGGGCGTTCCGGGTCGAACCACAGGACCAGCTGGCCCAGGTGCACGGCCCGGACGAGCTGCGCATCCTGCTGGAACAGTCGCGGGAGCACGGCCTGCTGCCGCCGGACCAGCACGAGCTGCTGGCCAAGATGCTCCAGCTGGAGCGCACCACCGTGCGGGACGTGATGCAGCCGGTGGACCAGGTCGTCGCGGTGGCCCGGACGGACACCGCCGTGCGGGTGGAGGAGCTGTCCCGGGGTAGCGGTCGGTCCCGTCTGGTGGTCTACGGCGAGGCCGGCGATCTGATCGGCATCGTGCACGTACGCGACGCGGTGCGGGCGAACACCTGTGACGGAGCCCCGACCGCCGAGTCGCTGATGAGCCGGCCGTTCCTGCTGCCGGCGACGGCGACCGTCACCGAGGCGGTGGCGGCGATGCGCGCCGACCAGGTCCAGTTGGCGCTGGTCACCAACGGTGCCGGAGCCGACCGGCCGATCGGTTTCGTGGCGTTGGAGGACCTGCTGGAAGAGGTCATCGGCGAGTTCGACGACGAGACCGACGCCGTCCCGAGGGGACGGCGGATGCGCTGAGCTGCGCGTCGACGGTGTGGTCTCGCCGGGCCGGCGGTCATGCTGCTCCGGCGGGTCACGCTGCTCCGGCGCTGGCGGTCGCCAGCTTGACCCCGAAACCGAGGAACAGGGCACCCACCCCGCTGGTGACCGTCACGGCGAGCCGGCGCCGTTGCCGGAACTGCATCGCCAGATAAGTCCCGGTGAAGATCAGCACGGTCAGGTAGATGACGCTGAACAGTTGGGCGATCGTGCCGAGCAGCAGGAACGACAGCGCCGGGTACGGGTACGCCGGGTCGACGAACTGGATGAAGAACGACACGAAGAACAGGATCGCTTTCGGGTTCAGCAGGCTGATCACCGTCGCCCGCCGGAACGGGCGACGCGCCGCCGCCGGCTCGGCTGCGTCCACCAACCGGGGCGCGCCCGGGTCGTCCCGCCGCCGCCAGCGCCGCCAGGCACCACGGAGCATGGTGACGCCGACATAGCCGAGGTACGCCGCCCCGGCGTACTTGATCACGGTGAACACCGCCGGATGGGTGTTGAGCAGGGAGGCGACCCCGGCTGCGGAGAGCACCATCAGCACCGTGTCGCCGAGGAAGACGCCGCCGGCCGCCCGGTAGCCGTGCCGCACGCCGCGTCGGGCGGCGGTGGACAGGACGAACAACGAGTTCGGCCCGGGCAGCAGAATGATCGCCACGGTGCCCAGGACGTACGTCCAGATGTCGGTGATGCCCAGCATGGGGGTCATCCTCACCTGTCCGCCGGTCCGCTGGCGAGAGAAATTTCGCTGGTGGTGAAGTAGGTCGGCACCGCCCGGGTGACTCCGGTAGCGGATTGCGGCGGGTCGGCGACGGTGCGCAGCGGCAGCACCCCGGCCCAGTACGGCAGTGCGAGGTCGGCCTGATCGTCGACGGGGTCACCGGTGCGGCCCTTGACCGACACCTCGTCGAGAGCGACGGCGAGCACCGCTGTCTGCGCGAGTTCCCGGTTCGTCGGTGGCCGGCTGTCCGAGACCCGGCCCGGAGCCGCCTTGTCGATCAGGGCGTCGAGTGCCCGCCGCTTGTCGGCCGGATCGCTGACCAGCCGGGCGGTGCCGTGTACGACGACTGACCGGTAGTTCGCGCTGTGGTGCGCCTGGGCGCGGGCATAGACCAGGCCGTCGAGCAGGGTGACGGCCACACAGACGGCGAGCCCTTGTGGGTCCCGGGCGGCCAACAGGGGCGTGCTCGCGGTGGAGCCGTGCAGGTACAGGGTCTCGTCGACGCGTACGTGCAGAGTGGGCAGTGCCCGGGGCGCGCCGTCGGCGACGAACGCCAGGCAGCAGTGGTACGCCTCGTCGAGGATGCGGTGTGCCTCGGTGCGCTGGTAGGTGACCCGGTTGAGGTGTCGCGTGGCGGTGGTCCGGGCGGTGGCGGGATACATTCGGGCTCCCAAGTTTGTTCTAGTACAATATGCTATTTGTGTCAGAACAATATCAGCCGACCGGTGCGACCGCGACCGAGATCTCGGCCAGCGTCGAGGCCGGTGTCCGTACGGGTGCGTTGGCACCTGGTGCCCTGCTGCCGGCGGTGCGTACGCTCGCCGACGCACTCGAGGTCAGCCCGGCCACCGTCGCCAAGGCGTACCAGGCGCTGCGCCAACGTGGGATCGTCGACACCGACGGCCGGCGCGGCACCCGGGTCCGCGCCCGCCCGCCGGTCGCCGTGACCCGGCCCGGCCCGTCCGCGCCGGCCCCGCCGGGCACCCTGGACCTGTCCACCGGTGAGCCGGATCCACGGCTGTTGCCGCCGCTGGCGACACATCTCGCTGCGGTCGCCCGGGAGTTGGCCGACACCGCGTCCGGGCAGGGTTACGCCGACGCCGGCCTGCTGCCCGACCTTGCCGCGCTAGCCATGGTCCGGTTGGCTGACGACGGCCTGCCGGCCGGCGGTCTCACTGTCACCAGTGGCGCGCTGGACGGGATCGAACGCCTGCTCACCGGCACTCTGCGCCCTGGCGACCGGGTCGCGGTGGAGGATCCCGGCTGGGCCAACCTGCTGGACCTGATCGCGGCACTGGGCCTCACTCCGGTCCCGATGCCGGTGGACGACCGCGGCCCGACCGAACCCGGCCTGCGGGCGGTGCTGTCCGCCGGCGTCTCCGCCATCGTGGTCACCACCCGGGCGCAGAACCCGACCGGCGCCGCCCTGGACGCGGACCGGGCCGACCGGCTGCGACGGCTGCTGCGCGAGGCCGACGATGTGCTGCTCATCGAGGATGACCACGCCGCTGAGCTCTCCGATGGTCCGCCGCACGTGTTGGCCGGCGTGACACCCCGGTGGGCGTTCGTCCGCTCCGTAAGCAAGCCGTACGGCCCGGACCTGCGGATCGCCCTGTTGACCGGCGACGAGACCACTCTCAGCCGGGTGGCCGGTCGGATGCGTATCGGTTCCGGCTGGGTCTCCACGGTCCTGCAGCGGCTGCTCGGACAGTTGTGGCGCGATCCCTCGGTCGCCGCCACCGTGGCCGGGGCCGGCCGGGTCTACCAGCGCCGCCGGGAGTCGTTGCGGGCCGCGCTCGCCAACCACGGCGTCGCCAGCCACGGCGGCAGCGGGATCAACGTCTGGGTGCCGGTGACGGACGAGACCCACGTGGTGGCCGCGCTGCAGGCGGCCGGATTCACCGTCTCCACCGGAGCCCGCTACCGGCTACGCAGCGCGCCGGGTATCAGGATCACCGTCAGCGGGCTCGACGAGCACCGGGCCGGCGAGCTCGCCGCGGCGGTGCGCGACGCGCTGCGCCCAGCAGGACTCACCGGGGTCGGCAGGTGAGGTACGCGGGCCGCACTCGGACCGGTCAACCCAGGCGCTCCGGTCAATCCGCAACCGGGTAGGAAGGACTTGTGACCGTGCACGAAACCACCGCCGGAGCCGATGGGTACGTCCCCACCGGTGCCCGTAGCCTCGCCGACCTGCGCGCTGCCGCCCCCAGTTGCCAGGGCTGCGAACTGCACCAGCCCGCCAGCCAGGTGGTCTTCGGCCGGGGCAACCCCGATGCCCGGGTGGTGATGGTCGGCGAGCAGCCCGGGGACGTCGAGGACCGCCAGGGGCTGCCGTTCGTCGGCCCGGCCGGCCGGCTGCTGCGCCGGGCGGTGGACGACGCCGGGATCCCGGTCGACCAGATCTATCTGACCAACGCGGTGAAGCACTTCCGCTTCGTGTCGCGCGGCGGTCGACGGATCCACCAGACCCCGGACCGGGCGCACATCGTGGCCTGCCGGCCATGGTTGGTTGCCGAGTTCGCGATGCTGCGCCCGGACGTCGTCGTGGTGCTCGGCGCGACCGCGGCCCGGGCACTGCTCGGCCCGGCGTTCCGGGTGACCCGCTCGCGTGGCGTACCGTTGCCGTGGCCTGCCTCGGCCGAACGGGCCGAGGAGTTTCCGGTGGGTCCGGCGCAACTGGTGGCCACCATCCATCCCTCTGCGGTGCTGCGTGCCGACGCCCAGCAGATCGCCTTCCGAGGGCTGGTCACCGACCTCGGCGTCGCCCGCAGACTGCTCGCCGATCGGGGCAGCCCGACCCAGGCGGTACGCCGATGACCGCGCTCACTGCACCGTCGTCGGTGACCGACCCGCCGCCATCCGGTGACGTCACCCGCATCCAACGCCGTACGCTGCGGCTGCTCGCCGGTACCCAGATGATCGGCGGCGTAGGCGTCACCATCGGGATCTCGGTCGGTGGCCTGCTCGCCGCCGAGCTCGGCGGGGTGGCCGTCTCCGGCCTGGCGCAGAGCGCCGCAGTGGTCGGCGGGGCGCTGCTCGCCGTACCCGTGGTCCGGATCATGAACGGGCACGGCCGCCGACCCGGTCTGGTCTTCGCCTACCTGACGGGTGCGACCGGGGCGGTGCTGGTGGTGGCCGCCGCCGCGGGGCGCTGGGTGCCGCTGCTGTTCGTCGGCATGGTCCTGTTCGGCGGGGCGACGACTGCCGGGCTGCAGGCCCGGTACGCGGCGGTCGACCTCACCGAGCCGCGTCGTCGGGGCCGGCAGCTGTCGCTGGTGGTCTGGGCGACCACGGTCGGCGCGGTGACCGCCCCCAACCTGGCCGGGCTGGCCGACCGGTCGGTCAGCGGGGTCGGGCTGCCGCCGCTGGCCGGCCCGTTCGCCGTCAGTACGCTGGCGTTCCTGCTGGCCGCGCTGCTGGTGCTGGTGTTGTTGCGACCGGATCCGCTGCTGACCGCCCGGCGGATCGCCGGCCCCGCTGCGGCGACCGCCCCGGTGCAGTCCGGCCGGGCTTCGCAGGCCAGGTCCGGCCGAGGCCTGCGGGCCGCGTTCGTGGTGGTAGCCGCCCGGCCCGCCGCGCGGCTCGGGGTCTGCGCCGTCGCAGTCGGCCACCTGGTGATGGTCGGGGTGATGGCGATGACGCCGGTCCACATCGGGATGGGGCACACCGGCGGTGATCTGTTGCGCACCGTCGGGCTGGTGCTGAGCCTGCACATCGCCGGGATGTACGCGCTGTCGCCGGTGGTAGGTTGGCTCACCGACCGGGCCGGTCGCCGGCCGGTGATCGTCGGTGGGGTCGGGCTGCTGCTGGCCGCGTGTGCCGTGGCGGGCACCGCCGGCCACGACCCGGTACGCCTGGTGATCGGGCTGGTGCTGCTCGGGCTCGGCTGGTCGGGCACCATGGTCGCGGGCTCGACCCTGCTGTCGGAGTCGGTGCCGGTCGACGTCCGTCCGTCGGTGCAAGGCCTGTCGGACCTGGTGATGGGTCTGGCCGGCGCGTTCGCCGGCGGGGTCAGCGGAATCATCGTCGGGCTGTCCGGTTACGGCGTCCTGACGTTGCTGTCGGCGCTGGCCACGGTGCCGCTGCTGGGGTTGGTGCTGCGCCCGGTGCCGGCTCCGTCGAAGCAGTAAGGAGGCAGGGATGCGGTTGACGGACTTCTGGGGCCGGTTGGACGAGGCGTTCGGGCCGGCGTACGCCCGCAGTATCGCCACCGATCAGGTACTGGCCCAGTTGGGTGGGCGCACCATCGCCCAGGCACTGGCGGCGGGTGAGGAGACGGCGGTGGTCTGGCGGGCGGTCTGCGCCGCGTATCCCGACCGGGTCCCTGGCCGGTTGCGCTGATCGCGAGCCGGTCGAGCTGGGATTCACGACCTGTTGATTACGGTACGCCTCAGTCAATGCGCATAGTGTCACTGTCCCGGTTGTCGGGTGTTGGTTGGGCTCTGATGTCACCGGTGCATCAGAGCACCGGTGACATCAGAACTGGAAGTGTCTCGGGGCAACCGGAGTCGGCCTGTGTGTCGCGCGTCGCTTGTCGGGTCGGTCGTACTCCTGTCGGCTGGTCGTGCCTCCGCTTGACGGGGTACCTCTGCTTGGCGGGCGTGCGTTCGCGTAGCTGAATTCACTCTTTGCGGTCCAATGGATGCTTTGGGTGGTGAAACTCGTGGGCGTGTCTGGTTTTCCACTCGTACATCTGTTCGGCTATTGTCCACAGCTAGGTGCTCATCCACAGGTTGCGGCCCGTCGGCTGTTTTCTGTCGGACCCAGCGCCTAGCGTGACCCGGGTGACGAGAAGCTCGGCCAGGACGCCTGGGAAGTCGGCGAACGTAGGGGTGGCAGCAATGGCGGCAGTGCCAGACAAGGAAAAGGCGCTCGATCTGGCGCTGGCTCAGATCGACAAACAGTTCGGCAAGGGCTCGGTGATGCGGCTGGGCGAGCGGCCGGTGATCCAGACCGCAGTGATCCCCACCGGCTCCATCGCGCTCGACGTTGCACTCGGCGTCGGCGGCCTGCCCCGGGGTCGGGTGGTCGAGGTCTACGGCCCGGAGAGCAGCGGTAAGACCACGGTCGCCCTGCACGCGGTGGCCAACGCCCAGCGTTCCGGCGGCATCGCGGCGTTCATCGACGCCGAGCACGCGCTCGACCCTGACTACGCCAGGGCGCTCGGCGTGGACACCGACGCCATGCTGGTCTCCCAGCCGGACACCGGTGAGCAGGCGCTGGAGATCGCCGACATGCTGATCCGCTCCGGCGCGCTGGACATTATCGTGATCGACTCGGTCGCGGCCCTGGTGCCCCGTGCCGAGATCGAGGGCGAGATGGGGGACAGCCACGTCGGTCTGCAGGCCCGGCTGATGAGCCAGGCGCTGCGCAAGATCACCGGTGTGCTGAACAGCACCGGCACCACCGCGATCTTCATCAACCAGCTGCGGGAGAAGATCGGCGTGATGTTCGGCTCGCCGGAGACCACCACCGGTGGCCGGGCGCTGAAGTTCTACGCCTCGGTGCGGCTCGACGTGCGACGGATCGAGAGCCTCAAGGACGGCACCGACGTGGTCGGCAACCGGACCCGGGTCAAGGTCGTCAAGAACAAGGTCTCCGCGCCGTTCAAGCAGGCCGAGTTCGACATCATGTACGGCAAGGGCATCTCCCGGGAGGGCTCGCTGATCGACGTCGGCGTCGAGCAGTCGATCATCCGCAAGTCCGGTGCCTGGTACACCTACGAGGGCGACCAACTCGGTCAGGGCAAGGAGAAGGCCCGGGAGTTCCTCCGGGAGAATCCGGACGTGGCGGCTGAGATCGAGAAGAAGATCCTGGAGAAGCTCGGCGTCGGCGCGCTCGGTGCCGACGAGGCCGGCGGGCCCGAGCTGCCGCCGGTCGACTTCTGATCCGGATGGCCGGGCGACGACGCGGCGCACGGACGGGCCGGGGCTGGGATGCGGCTCCGCCCCGTCCACGCGCCTCCCGTGCCGGCCGCAGCCGGCCGGCCGACCCCACCGCCGGGTTCGCAGACCCCACCGCTGAGCGCGACGGCCGCACCACCGGGTCCGCCGCGGTCGGCGGTGGGCAGCCGGTGGACGAGGCGCAGCAGGCCCGCGACATCTGTCTGCGACAGCTCGCCGTCCGCCCTCGGACTCGGGCGGAGCTCGCCGCAGTGCTGCGGCGACGCGGCATCTCCGAGGCCACGGCCAGTTCGGTCCTCGACCGGTACGACGAGGTCGGGATGATCGATGACGCGGCGTTCGCCCAAGCCTGGGTGACCAGCCGGCACCACGGTCGAGGGCTGGCCCGGCGCAACCTCGCCGCCGAGTTGCGTCAGCGTGGCGTGGATCCACAGACTGCCCGGGACGCGCTGGACGGGCTGGACGAGTCGACCGAGCGGGCCACCGCGACGGAGCTCGTCGAGCGCAAGCTGCGTACCGCCCGGGGTGCTCCGGACGTGGTGTTCCGACGGTTGGTCGCGATGCTTGCCCGCAAGGGTTACTCGGCGGGGGTAGCTGTGCCGGTGGTCCGGGAGGCACTGGCCGTCCGGTCCGCCGAGGCCGCCCAGTTCACCGACACGGTGGATGCCGAGGCACTGATCGGCGAGGTTCCCGACCCGGATGCTGAGTAGCCCTGGTCCACCTGACGGGACACCATCCCCTGCGGGATGCGCCAAATTTCCGACTCATCCCGGCGCGTCCTGAGCGCGATATGCTGCCTGTGAGTGGGCCGATGCCCTACGTTCCGTTGTCGGTCTGATCATGACTTCTTGACCGAACGGCCCCTCGCGACCTAGCCTCGCGTTACAGACGAACAACCGACCCGTCGCAGGCTAACCGCACAACATAGATCGCATAACAGTACGGCATCACTTCGCAGCAGCAGTTCAGTAGCCAGACATGCCGCAACCGGACAGGCCGGTCCGGCGGCGACAGCACGCACAACGGCCGCTTTCGCCGTGATCGTGCCCGCACCCACGTCGGTGCTGTCTGGTCGTTGGTCAGCCGCCACGGTCGGGTGTTCCCATAGCCGTGGCCGGCGCCGGAGCGAGAAGCCTCCGGGAAGGCCGACGGCGGACTGGAGGCGGTCGTGGCGCAGCGCAGGAAGCCGGCGGGACACGCGAGTGTCGGTAGGCTCGGAGGGTCGGCATGACCGGGCTGGAGTGGATGCTCTTCGCCGCGGTCGTCGTGCTCGCCGGCCTGGTGCTCGCCGGCCTCGCGCTCGGTGCCCGCACGCTGCGCCGGCTCACCACACCGGCGGCCGCGACGCCGGTTGAGGAGGACCCGGCTTTCGTCGCCGCCCGCGACCGGCAGGAACGCTCCCTCGCCGCGCTGCGTACCGCGGCCGACGAGGCGTCCTCCGCCGTCGAGCAGGCCAAGGCCGCCGCCGCTGCGGCCCGTACCGACGCCGCCGCCGCCAAGGCCGAAGCGACCGCCGCCCGGGCCGAGGCCCGTCGAGTGCTCGACGCCGCCCGGGCCGAGGCGGACACCATCCTGGAGCGGGCCCACCGGCAGGCCGAGACCGAAGCCGAGCAGGTCCGGGCAGCGGCCCGGCGCAGCGGCGAGCGGGAGATCGCGATGCTCTCCCGGGCCGTCAAGGAGCAGTCCGCCGAGCTGGACCGGCGCGGCCAGCGGATGGACGAGCGGGAACGTCAGCACGCCGAGGAAGCCGACCGGGTCGCCGAGCGGGACCGCCGGTTGACTGCCACCGCCGCCGAACTCGCCGAGCGCAAGGCAGCCCTGGCCGCCCGGGAGGCGGACCTGACGGCCGCCGAGGAGCGATGGCAGCGCGAGCTGGAGCGGGTCGCCGGGCTGACCGCCGAGGCGGCCCGGGGCGAGCTCGTTGAAGCGATCGAGGGCCAGGCCAAACGGGAGGCGGCAATCCTGGTCCGCGACATCGAGGCCGACGCCCGCAACACCGCTGACCAGCGGGCCCGGCACATCGTGGTGGACGCCATCCAGCGGGTCGCCAGCGAACAGACCGCGGAGAGCGTGGTCAGCGTCCTGCATCTGCCCGGCGACGAGATGAAGGGCCGGATCATCGGGCGCGAAGGCCGCAACATCCGGGCGTTCGAGTCCGTCACCGGGGTCAATTTGATCATCGACGACACACCCGAGGCGGTCCTGCTGTCCTGCTTCGACCCGGTACGCCGGGAGACCGGCCGGCTCACCCTGGAGAAACTGGTGCTCGACGGCCGGATTCATCCGCACCGGATCGAGGAGGTCTTCGAGACCGCCCGGCAGGAGGTGGAGCAGCTGTGCCACCGGGCTGCCGAGGAGGCGCTCGTCGACGTCGGCATCACCGAGATCCACCCTGAGCTGGCCACCCTGCTGGGCCGGCTGCGCTACCGGACCTCGTACGGCCAGAACGTGCTCAAGCATCTGGTGGAGACCGCGCACATCGCCGGGGTGATGGCCGCCGAGCTGCGTCTGGACGTCCCGCTGATCAAGCGGTGCGCGTTCCTGCACGACATCGGCAAGGCGCTCACCCACGAGGTCGAGGGCAGTCATGCGCTGATCGGCGCCGACCTGGCCCGCAAGTACGGCGAATCCGAAGAGGTGGTGCACGCTATCGAGGCACACCACAACGAGGTGCCGCCGCAGACCGTCGAGGCGGTGCTCACCCAGGCCTCCGACGCGTGCTCCGGTGGTCGTCCCGGCGCGCGGCGGGAAAGCCTGGAGGCGTACGTCAAGCGGCTGGAGCGAATCGAGGAGATCGCCGCCGGCAAGATCGGCGTGGAGAAGGTCTTCGCCATGCAGGCCGGCCGGGAGATCCGGGTGATGGTCAAGCCGGACGACGTGGACGACATCGGTGCCGCGGTGCTGGCCCGCGACGTGGCCAAGCAGATCGAGGAGGAGCTGACCTACCCGGGGCAGATCCGGGTGACCGTGGTCCGCGAGTCCCGGGTCACCGAGATCGCCCGTTGACCGGCCGGACGGCCGGTCAACGGGCGGGCCGTCCGGTTAGCTGCTGCCTGACGTAGCCGTGCCGCCGGTGGTGGCGCTGCCGCCGGTGCCGGCCGCAGTCTGTTGGCCGGCCACCGTCGACGCCGGTGCCGCCGGCGGCTGGGGTGTGGCGCTGGTCCGCCGGCCCTGAGCCAGCCGCCGCTGCACCGACTCGGCGAGCTTGGACAGCGCGTAGTTGACCGCGATGAACAGCACCCCGATCACCAGATACACCTGGATCGGGTTACGCAGGTTCTGGATGATCGTCCGGCCGACCAGCAGCGTCTCCTGGTAGCCGATGATGAAGCCCAACGAGGTGTCCTTGAGCACCACGATCAGCTGGCTGATCAGAGCCGGCAGCATGATCCGGAACGCCTGTGGCAGCAGGATCATCCGGGTGGTCTGGAACGACGTCAGCCCGATCGCGGCGGCCGACTCGCGCTGCCCCGACGGCAGACCCTCCATCCCGGAGCGCAGGATCTCGGCGATCACCACGCCGTTGTAGATGGTCAGACCCAGCACCAGGTACGGCAGCATCTCGTGGCCGAACGGGAGGACGATCTCCAGGCCGAGGTCCGGCAGGCCCCGGGCGACGAAGAAGATCGTGATCACCACCGGCAGGCCGCGGAACACCTCGACGCAGAACCGGGTCACCAGGTTCAGCAGCCAGCTCAGCGCCCGCAACGCCAGCGCGAACGAGGTGGCGAGCCCGGTGAACCGGCGGCGCAGCAGCGCCTTCAGCTGGATCCGCAGCACCGCCAGCGCGGTGCCGAACAGCAACGACAGCGCGATCGCCAGGCCGGCGGCGGTCAGCGTGGCGGTGACCCCCTCGCCGAGCAGTGTCCAGACCTGACCGAACACCTCGTTGCCGGGGTCGATCAGTGGACCCCACTTCTCCATGGTGAACTGTTCGCGTTCGGCCAGCGGCCGGTAGACCAGGAAGTACCCGGCGGTGACGGCGGCGAGGGCCGACAGCACGCTGACGATCAGCGTGACCCGTCGGGCCCGTGGTCCGGGGGCGTCGTACAACACGCTCTGCTGCTGGCTCATGGCGTGGTTCCTCCGGTGACGGCTGCGGCGCTCGCGGGGGACGGGGCGGTCATCTGGCCACCGCCCGGTGGGCCTCGACCCGGTCGAGCAGCAGCCCGAGCGGCACGGTCATGATCAGGAAGCCGATCGAGATGCCGACGAAGACCGGGATGATCGGCTCGCCGAGGGCGCTGGTCAGGTTCTGCGCCGAGTTGGACAGGTCACCGACCACCCCGAAGAAGCCGGCCAGCGCCGAATTCTTGATCATGGCGATGATGACGCTGCCCAGCGGGACGATCGCGGCCTTCCACGCCTGGGGGAGTACCACGTACCGCAGGTTCTGGGTGAAGGTCAGGCCGATCGCGCGGGCGGCCTCCGCCTGACCGGGCGGCACCGCGTTGATCCCGCTGCGGATCGCCTCGCAGACGAACGCACCGGTGTAGACGCTCAGCGCGATGATCGCGAACCGGAAGTACGGCAGGTCGATGCCGAGCCGGCTGAACACGATGCTCAGCCCGGGGATCCGCAGGAAGTCGGCGTTCGACCCGAGTGCGGGCAACCCGAAGGCCGAGAAGAACATCACGACGGTCAGCGGCACGTTGCGCAGCACCGTCACGTACGCCCCGCCGAGCCAGCGTAGCGGCGGCACCGGTGAGATCCGCAGGATCGCGACGAGCGTGCCGATCAGCAGCGCGCCGGTCGCGGACAGCAGACACAGCTGCAGGGTGAGCCAGAAACCTCCGACGAAGACGTCGAAGTGGTCGACGAGCACTCTCACACGAAAGACCCTTCTGCGAACCGTCCACCTGGGCGAGAGGGGGGGGGGGGGGGGGGGGGGGGGGGGGGGGGGGGGGGGGGGGGGGGGGGGGGTGGGCGGGGGGGGGGGGGCG
>NZ_JBSWXD010000012.1:0-61876 GCF_056160425.1 Micromonospora sp. ABR4_055 | reverse complement strand
CAGCAGGACAGCGGCGGCCCGCCCGGCCACCGGGGTAGCAGCACGGCCGACGACCAGCGCGATCGCCCGGACCAGCAACGCCGGAGCGAGCAGCACCAGAGCACCGGCCTCGTCCGGCTCGGCCCCGCCGACGGACGCCTGGTAGAGCCCGGCCCCGGCGACGGCCACCGCGATCAGGTCGACGACGTCGGCCCGCCAGCCGCGCTGCCGGGCCGGCACATGCCGGAGCAGGTCCACCACTCCGGCCCGGGCATTGCGCAGGTCGGCGGCGATCGCGGCGACCAGCGCACCGGCGACGGCGGTGCCGGTCGCGGCGAGGGCGAGCCGGGTGGCGGAGCCAACCTGCTCCGGGTCCGGGCCGGCACCGGCGAGCAGCCGTGCGACCACCAGGCCGGCGGCGGTACCGACCAGCGCGCCGACAATCATCGGCAGCCCGCTCTGGCCCACGGTGAGCAGCCACACCCGCCATCGGGCACCGCCGCGCAGTTTGACCAGTCCCAGGTCACGGCGGCGGTGTTCGGCGGTGTGCCGGACGGCGAAGAACAGGGCGAACCAGGACAGCAGCAGCAGTTGCCCGGCGGCGACGGCGACACCGAGCTCGACCAGTTGGCGGTGGCGGGCGATCTGGTCCACCAGGATCGCCGCGTCGGTGCGGACCTGCCAACGGCCGACGACGCCACCACCGTCGGAGCGGCGGACCTCGGTGGCCAGGTCGACTCCGGCGAGGTAGGCGGCGGCCGGCAGCACCAGGTGGTGGGCGGCGAACAGGTTGTCCACCGGTACGGCGGCCAGCGTGCCGGCGGTGGCGAAGACCGGGTCACCGCTGTCGGCGTCGGTACCGCCGCTGCCGAGGTCGTCGAACGCCCAGTACGGATCCCCGGGATCAGTCACCTGGTAGGTCCCGGTGACGGTGAGAACCACCGGCGCGCTGCGCGTCGCCTGATGGGTGACCTGGTCACCGGCCCCGACGCCGAGCCGTTCGGCGCTGCGGGCGCTGAGCAACGCCTCGCCGGGGCGCAGCGGGCAGGTGCCGGTGACGGTCAGGTGTTCGCAGACCTGCTCCCGGTGCGTCAGGTTGGCGGCCAGCTCGGCCTGGCCGCTGGCGACGGGCCCGGTGCTCCACACCGAACTGCTCGCCGTCGCACCCGGGTAGCCGATCATCTCGGCGCCGGCGTGCCGGGCCCGGTCGACCAGGTCGGCGCCGGTGGCGTCGAGCTCGGAGCGGTCCCCGGCGGCTGGGTCGACCTGCTGGTCGGCAGCGACTTCGGCGGCGGTGCTGGCGACCCGGCCGGTGGCGCGGGCGGCCAGCAGGTTGGGGCCGGCCGCGTCGACCGCGGCCTCGGCGACGGTACGGGTGGTCGCCGCCGCGTACCAGGGGGCGGCAGTGGTGGCGGTGACCGCGAGTGCGGTGAGCACCAACAGGGCGACGGCCTGGCCGGCCCGGGCCCGGACCGCGCCAACGAGCAGGGCGAACATCAGACTCCTGTGCTGTTGACGCCGTCGGGCAGCAGACCGGGCGGGGCGGCCCCGCCCACGACCAGGGTTACCGCGCCGTCGGCCTGGGCCACCCGCAGCAGGGTGCCGGGTGGAAAGTCGCCGAGCACCTCGGGCGGCAGCTGCACCGTACCGTCGCCGGCCACCACCGCGAAGTCCTCACCGTCGCGGCCCTCGGCGCCGACCCGGCCGTCCCGGATGGTCACCGCCCGACCGAGCCGGGCACCAACCTGCGCGTCGTGGGTCACCACCACGATCGTGGTCTTCCGTTCCCGGTTGATCGTCTCCAGCGCGTCGAGCACTTCGTCGCGGCCCCGGGTGTCGAGTTGACTGGTCGGCTCGTCGACCAGCAGCAGGCCGGGCGAAGCGGCGACACCGACGGCTAGCGCGGCCCGCTGCCGGGCGCCCGGCGTCAGCTCGGCGAGCCGGTCGCTGCCGCGGCCGGGCAACCCGACCAGGTCGAGGATGCGGTCCGGGTCGTCCAGGTCGATGCCGGCGGTGGCGGCGGCCCGCCGCTGGGCCAGCCAGACGTTGCGGCGCAACGTCGCGTACGGCAGCAGGTTGCGGGCGGCACCCTGCAGCACCACGCCGATCTGGGTGCCCCGCAACCGGGCGACCTCCCGGTCGGAGAGCTTGCCCAGGTCGTAGCTGCCGACGCTGACCCGGCCGGCGGACGGGCGCATCAGCCCGGCGAGCAGCGCCACCAGAGTCGACTTGCCGGAGCCGGACGGCCCCACCAGGGCGAGCATCTCCCCGGGGTTGATCCGCAGGTCGACGCCGGAGAGCGCGACCACGTCACCGGCCTCGCCCCGGTAGATCTGCACCACCCGTCGGCAGCTCACCGCAAGTCCCGTCACGGCGTATTGCCTACCATGTATCCGCCGGAACCGCTGCCCCCGATTGGTGGCCGGCACCGGGCCCCCAGGTCAGGAGCGCGGGGTCGGATCAGAACCGGGCCGGCTCGCGGTAGATGCCCCACTCGACGCGCAGCGCGTCGCAGATCTCGCCGAGGGTCGCCTCGGCGCGGACCGCGTCGAGCATCGGGGGCACCATGTTGTCGCCGCCCCGGGCTGCGGTGACCAGGTCGTCGAGGCGGCGGCGGACCAGCGGGTCGTCCCGGTCGGCCTTGCGGGCGGCGAGCAGCCGGCGCTGCTCGGTCTCCACCTCGTGGGAGATCCGCAGGATCTCCAGCTCCTTGGCTACCGTGCCGGTGTGGCAGTTGACACCGACGATCTTCTTCCGCCCGTCCTCGACCGCCTGCTGGTACGCGAACGCCGCCTCGGCGATCTGCCCGGTGAACCAGCCGTCCTCAATGCCGCGCAGGATGCCGGAGGTCATCGGCCCGATCGGGTGCGGGCCGTCGCCGCCGAGCTGGCGGATGCGGGCGAAGATCTCCTCTGCCTCGGCCTCGATCCGGTCGGTGAGCGCTTCGACGTACCAGGCGCCGCCGAGCGGGTCGGCGACGTTGGCCACCCCGGTTTCGTCCATCAGCACCTGCTGGGTACGCAGCGCGATCTCAGCCGAGGAGTCGGTGGGCAGTGCAAGGGTCTCGTCGAGGGCGTTGGTGTGCAGCGAGTTGGTGCCGCCGAGCACGGCGGCGAGCGCTTCGACCGCCGTACGTACCACGTTGTTGACCGGTTGCTGCGCGGTCAGTGACACCCCGGCGGTCTGGGTGTGGAACCGCAGCCAGAGGGCGCGTTCATCGGTGGCACCGTACTCGTCACGCAGCCAGCGGGCCCAGATCCGTCGGGCGGCGCGGAACTTGGCGATCTCCTCGAAGAAGTCGACGTGCGCGTCGAAGAAGAAACTCAGCCCGGGGGCGAACCGGTTGACGTCCAGCCCGCGGGAGAGCCCCAGCTCGACGTAGCCGAAGCCGTCGGCGAGGGTGTACGCCAGCTCCTGCGCGGCAGTGGAGCCGGCCTCCCGGATGTGGTAGCCGGAGACCGACAGCGGCTTGTAGCGCGGGATCCGCTGCGCGCAGAACTCCATCAGGTCGCCGATCAGCCGTAGGTGCGGCTCGGGGCCGAACAGCCACTCCTTCTGGGCGATGTACTCCTTGAAGATGTCGGTCTGCAGGGTGCCATCCAGGGTGGCCAGGTCGGCACCCTGCCGTTCGGCGGCGACCAGGTACATGCAGAACACCGGCACCGCCGGTCCGGAGATGGTCATCGAGGTGGTGACCGCCGCCAGGTCGATGCCGTCGAAGAGCACGTCCATGTCGGCGGCGGAGTCGATCGCCACCCCGCAGTGCCCGACCTCGCCGAGGGACTGCGGGTCGTCGGAGTCGCGGCCCATCAGCGTCGGCATGTCGAACGCCACCGACAGTCCGCCGCCGCCGGCGCCGAGGATCATCTTGTAGCGCTCGTTGGTCTGCCGGGCGTTGCCGAAGCCGGCGAACTGCCGGATGGTCCAGGTCCGCCCCCGGTAGCCGGTCGGATACAACCCCCGGGTGTACGGGTACTCGCCCGGCCAGCCGATCCGTTCGAAGCCGGGATGGTCGGCGCCGTCCGGCGGGCCGTAGACCGGGTCGACCGTCGTACCGGACAGGGTGGTGAAGTCCGCGTCCCGTTTCTTGGCAGCGTCGTAGCGGGCCTGCCAGCGGGCGCGACCGGCGGCGATCTGTTCGGCGTCCATTGAAGGGCCTCCTCGGGTCCGGGCGGATCCGAGTCTAGAGCCCGCACTGAACGATCGCTAAGCCCGCTGTGTGGGACCGGCGACGGAAGCCGCTCAGCCCGCCCGCCGTAGCCACTCCCGGACATGGTCGGCAACCCCGTCCACCGGCACCCGGATCGTCTCCCCGGTGGCCCGGTCGGTCACCTCGACCAGACCTTCAGCAAGCGACCGCTTGCCGACGGTGATCCGCATTGGGATACCGGTCAGCTCCACGTCCCGGAACTTCACCCCGGCCCGTTCGGACCGGTCGTCGATCACCACGTCCACCCGCTCGGCGAGCAGCCGCTGGTAGATCCGCTCGCCGGTCTCGGCGACCGGCCGGTCGTCGACCTGGGCGACGACCACCGCCACCGAGAACGGGGCGACCGCCACCGGCCAGACGATTCCCTTGGCGTCGTGGTGGCTTTCAACGATCGCCGCCATCGCCCGTTCCACCCCGATCCCGTAACTGCCCATCACCACCGGAATCCGGTCGCCGGCCGGGTCGAGCACCGCCGCGTCCAATGCCTCGCTGTAGCGCTGCCCGAGCTTGAAGATGTGCCCGACCTCGATCGCCCGGCGTACCCGCAGCGGCTCCCCGCACGTCACGCACGGCTGACCGGCGGCCACCTCGCGCAGGTCGGCCCAGCTGCCGACGGAGACGTCCCGGCCGACGTCGACGCCACGCAGATGGACGCCGTCGACGTTGGCGCCGGTGAACATGTCCCGCCGGCCGCGCAGCGCCTCGTCGGCGATCACCGGCACCCCGGTCACCCCGACCGCGCCCAGGCTGCCCGGGGCCGCCCCCAACGCCGCCCGGATCTCGTCGGCGGCTGCCGCCCGCAGCTGCACCGCACCGGTGGCGTCGGCCAGCTTCTGCTCGTTGAGCGGATGGTCGCCGCGCAGCAGCACCAGGGTCAGCTCGCCGTCGAGCACGTACACCAGGGTCTTGATCTGCCGGTCGGCCGGCGCGGCGAAACGCACCGCGAGGTCGTCGATGGTCCGTACGCCCGGGGTGTCGAACGGCTGCGGGGCGGCGGACCCGGCGGCGTCCGTCCATGGATCGAGCCGCGACGTCGCCTTCTCCAGGTTCGCGGCGTAGCCGCAGGCCGGGCAGTCGACCACCTGGTCCTCGCCGGTCGGTGCCGGGCACATGAACTCGACCGACGCCGACCCGCCCATGGCACCGCTGGACGCCTGCACGGCAACCGCCGGGACGCCCAGCCGGTCGAAGATCCGCCGGTACGCGTCGTGGTGCAGGTCGAAGGACCGGTCCAGCCCGGCCCGGTCCAGGTCGAAGCTGTACGAGTCCTTCATGGTGAACTCGCGGGTGCGCAGCAGCCCGGCCTTGGGCCGCGGCTCGTCCCGGAACTTGGTCTGGAACTGGTACCACAGCTGCGGCAGCTCCCGGTAGGAGTTCAGCTCCCGGGCGAGGATCGTGAAGACCTCTTCGTGGGTCATGCCCAACGCCAGGTCGGCGCCCCTGCGGTCGCGCAGCCGGAACATCTCCTCACCCATCGAATCCCACCGACCGGTCCGGCGCCAGATCTCCGCCGGATGCAACGCGGGCAGGCTGAACTCCTGCGCCCCGATCCGCGTCATCTCGTCGCGGATCACCTCGATGACCTTCGCCCGTACCCGCACCGCCAGCGGCAGCAGCGAGTAGTGGCCGGCCATCAACTGCCGCAGGTAGCCGGCCCGCAGCAGCAGCCGGTGGCTCGGCGCGTCGGCCTCCGCCGGGTCATCGCGCAACGTAGGAATGTGTAGTCGGGACCAGCGCATGAACGGCCTTCCTCACTTCCGGCGGCGGCGCGGCACTCAGCAACGACACAGGGTAAACCGGGTCGGGTCCCAGGTAGCGCGGTGCTGGTCGATGAAGTCCCCGACGACAACGTCTCCTACCGGGCGTACCGGTGCGCCCGGCCCGGTCGTCCTGACCGGCATATGCTCGACGGCGTGGACTTGCGGATCTTCACCGAACCTCAGCAGGGTGCCAGCTACCAGCAGCTTCTCGCGGTGGCCCGGTGCGCCGAAGACGCCGGGTACGACGCATTCTTCCGGTCCGACCACTATCTGGCGATGGGCGGCGACGGACTGCCCGGCCCGACCGACGCCTGGACGACCCTCGCCGGGCTGGCCCGGGACACCAGCCGGATCCGGCTCGGCACCCTGATGACCGCGGCCACCTTCCGCTACCCCGGCCCGCTGGCGATCACCGTCGCGCAGGTCGACGAGATGAGCGGCGGCCGGGTCGAGTTCGGCATCGGGGCAGGCTGGTTCTCGGCGGAGCACACCGCGTACGCGGTCCCGTTCCCGTCGCTGGCCGAGCGGTTCGACCGGCTCGACGAGCAGCTGGCGATCATCACCGGCCTGTGGGAGACCCCGGTCGGCGACACCTTCGACTTCCTGGGCAGGTACTACCAGGTCACCGACTCTCCGGCGCTGCCCAAGCCGGTGCAGCGGCCCCGGCCGCCGGTGCTGCTCGGCGGGAAGGGCCGCAAGCGGACCCCGCAGCTGACCGCCCGCTACGCCGACGAGTTCAACGTGCCGTTCGAGGGCCTCGCCGAGTCGGCGCGGCTGTTCCAGCAGGTGCGGACGGCCTGCACCGAGGCGGGCCGCGATCCGGACGGCCTGCGGCTGTCCAACGCGCTGGTGCTGTGCTGTGGTCGTGACGACGCCGAGGTGGCGCGGCGGGCGGCGGTCATCGGCCGGGAGCCGGACGAGCTGCGCGCCAACGGCCTGGCCGGCACGCCGGCCGAGGTGGTGGACAAGATCGGCCGGTACGCCGAGATCGGCGCCCAACGGATCTACCTGCAGGTGCTGGACCTGGCCGACCTGGACCACATCGAGCTCGTCGCCGCCGAGGTGGCACCGCAGTTGTGACCCGCTGCCGGGCCGGCCGATGTCGGAATGCCGGCCGGTGCCGGAATCTCGACTGGCTGGTGTTCGAGCAGTCCGGCGTCCTCACCTCGACGCAGGCCACCGAGCATCTGGGCCGGTCCGGGCTGCGCCGGCGTATCGGTCGTGGGCAGTGACGGCGGATCTGTGCCGGGATCGTGTCCACCAGCAACGGGCCGCTGACCGCCGAGCAGACACTCTGGGTGGCTGTGCTGTTGGCAGGCCCGACGGCGCTGCTGGGCGGGCTCACCGCAGCCCGTGAAGGAGTGCTGCGCTTCGCGGGTGGCGCGGGTCCGATCCAGGTACTCGTCGACGGTGACCGGCAGTACCCGGAGCTACGTCGTCGGCTGCCCCTCGACATGCCGGCGATGATGGTCCGGCGGACCACGGTGACGCCCGAGGAACATCACCAGGTGGGTCGCCCGATGCGTACCAGCATGGCGCGGTCGCTGGTCGATGCCGCAGAATGGGCCCGTTCCGACGACGAGGCGCAGGCGATCATCGCCGCCGGTTGCCAACAGCGTCGGGTCGTTCCGGCCGAGATCCTCGCCGCCCTGCGCTGGCTGCCCCGGGTCCGGCGACGCCGGTTGATCGCCGCTGCGGCGGCGGACGCCGATGGTGGGGCGACCGCGCTGTCCGAGATCGATTTCGTCCGGCTCTGCCGGCGGCATCGACTGCCGCCACCGGACCTGCAACAGCGGCGCAAGGACCGGGCCGGACGGGTGCGTTACCTCGACGCGTGCTGGCGTCGCCGGCGACCGGATCCTCCGTTTCCCGGCCTATCTGATCCGGGTGCGCCCGGCCGAAATAGTCGACCATTGACCGCGGCGCTCCGAGCGGCCGGCTGGCCGGGTTGAACCTGCCCGCGCCGGCTGAGTTCGCCGCGTGCCGACCGAGTCCCGCCGCGATCTAGAAGAACCATGGTCGATATACCGGCCAGATCCTTCTAGATCACTCGTAGGTCGGGCCATGGCCGGGTCAGTTCGGCCCGGCCGTCGAGCAGGTGCAGTTCGGCGTCGCAGGCGGCAGCCGCCTCCGAGTCGTGGGTGGCGAAGACGACGGCTGCACCCCGGTCGGCCTCGGCCCGCAGCAGGTCGAGGACCAGCTGACGGTTGGCCGCGTCCAGCTCGCTGGTCACCTCGTCGGCGAGCAGCACGTCACCGTGCAGCGCCAGCGCCCGGGCCAACGCGGTCCGCTGCTGCTGGCCGCCGGAGAGCTCCTCGACGAGTTGGTCGGACTGACCGGCGAGGCCGAGCCGGTCGAGTGCGGCCGCGCCGGCCCGCCGCGCTGCCGCTGGGCTCATCCCGACAGCGATCAGCGCCACCTGCAGGTTCTCCCCTGCTGTCAGTATCGCGGCGAGACCGTTGTCCTGTGGGACCAGCACGACCTTGCGATCCACGGCGTGGTCGCGGCCGCGCAGCGGTTCACCGCCAAGCGAGATGGATCCGCCGATCGGCCGCAGCAGGCCGGCCATCGCCGATAGCAGGGTCGTCTTGCCCGCGCCGGACGGCCCGGTGACCGCCAGCAGGTGACCGGGTCGCACGGTCAGCGTCACGTCACGCAGCACCGGCTCGGCACTGAGGTAGCCTACGGTCGCAGCCGCGAGCTCGATGATCGGGAGATCGACGGTGGTGGGCACGCGCCGACCCTAGCGGACCTCGCGTCGGTGCGCCGACCGCGCCCTGCGGGAGCAGCCGGTTCAGCGGGGGGATGGCAGCCGTCGGCATGGCATGGGGTGGAAGCGGGGTGGGCCCGGTCAGCGCGACGGCGGGGCCGGCCCGGTCAACTCGGTGAGTAGCCGATCGGCGGCGGCGTACGGGTCGAGCCGGCCGGCGAGCACCTCGGCGGCGAGTTCGGCGGGCAGCGTACCGTCGCGCAGCGAGCTGATCCGCCCGCGCAGCGTGCCGATCGCGATCGCCTCGACCTCGGCGGCGACCCGCCGGGCCCGACGGGCGGTGAGCTCGCCCCGGCCGGCCAGCCAGTCGCGGTGCCGTTCGATCGCGGTCACCAGTTCGTCGAGACCGTCGCCGTGGGCGGCCACGGTCCGCAGCACCGGCGGGCGCCAGCCGCCCGGGGCGGTGGCGGTCAGCGCGAGCATGCCCTTCAGGTCCCGTACGGTGCCGTCGGCGCCGTCGCGGTCGGCCTTGTTGACCACGAAGATGTCGGCGATCTCCAGGATGCCAGCCTTCACCGCCTGCACGGCGTCACCCATGCCGGGGGCGAGCAGCACCACCGTGGTGTCGGCCAGCCCGGCCACCTCGACCTCCGCCTGCCCGACGCCGACCGTCTCGATCAGCACGACGTCGCAGCCGACGCCGTCGAGGACCCGGACCGCCGCCGGGGTCGCCGACGACAGCCCGCCGAGGTGGCCCCGGCTGGACATCGACCGGATGTACACGCCCGGGTCGGTGGCGTGGTCCTGCATCCGTACCCGGTCGCCGAGGATCGCACCGCCGGTGAACGGGCTGGACGGATCGACGGCGAGGACGCCGACCCGCAGGTTCCGGCCGCGCAGCACCCGGACCAGCTCGCTGGTGGTGGTCGACTTGCCGACGCCGGGGGCGCCGGTCAGCCCGACGACCAGGGCGTGCCCGGTGTGCCCGGCCAGCTCGGCGGCGATCCGCGGCAGCTGCGGCCCACCGGACTCGACCAGCGTGATCAGCCGCGCGACGGACCGAGCGTCGCCGGCGCGGGCCCGCCGGACGAGATCCGGTACGTCCCGGGAGCCGCCCCGGCTCACCTGGCCGTCGGAGCCTGCGGTCACTTCGCCGTCGGAGCCTGCGGTCACTTCGCGGTCGGCACCCGCAGGATCAGGGCGTCGCCCTGCCCGCCGCCACCGCAGAGCGCAGCGGCGCCGGTCCCGCCGCCGCGTCGGCGCAGCTCCAGCGCGAGAGTCAGCGCCAGCCGGGCGCCGGACATGCCGATCGGGTGACCGAGAGCAATCGCGCCGCCGTTGACGTTGACGATGCCTGGATCGACGTCGAGGTCCCGGGTCGACTGGACGCCGACGGCGGCGAACGCCTCGTTGATCTCGATCAGGTCGAGATCGGTGACGGTCATCCCGGCCTTGCCGAGGGCGTGCCGGATGGCGTTGGACGGCTGGGAGTGCAGCGAGTTGTCCGGGCCGGCGACGTTGCCGTGCGCGCCGATCTCGGCGATCCAGTCGAGGCCGAGCGCCTCGGCCCGGGACCGGCTCATCACCACCACGGCGCACGCGCCGTCCGAGATCGGTGATGAACTACCAGCGGTGATGGTGCCGTCCGGGGTGAAGGCGGGACGGAGCCGGGCCAGCGTCTCGACGGTGGTGTCCGGCCGGATTCCCTCGTCGTTGAGCAGCCGGACCGGGTCACCCTTGCGCTGCGGCACCTCAATCGGGGTGATCTCTTCGGCGAAGACGCCGTTCTTCTGGGCTACTGCGGCCCGCTGGTGGCTGGTGGCGGCGAAGGCGTCCTGCTCGGCCCGGCTGATGCCGAGCCGGGTGCCGTGCCGCTCGGTCGACTCGCCCATCGCGCAGCAGTCGAACACGTCGGTCAGCCCGTCCAGGGCCATGTGGTCGGCGACCACCACGTCGCCGTACTTGTAGCCGGCACGCTGGCCGCGCAGCAGATGCGGCGCGTTGGTCATCGACTCCATCCCGCCGGCCACCACGACGTCGAACTCGCCGGCCCGGATCAACTGGTCGGCGAGCGCGATCGCGTCGAGACCGGAAAGGCAGACCTTGTTGATGGTGAGGGCGGGTACGCTCATCGGGATACCGGCGCCGACCGCGGCCTGCCGGGCCGGCATCTGGCCGGTGCCGGCCTGGAGCACCTGGCCCATGATGACGTACTGCACCTGATCGGGGTCGACGCCGCCGCGACCGAGGGCGGCGGAGATCGCGGTCGAGCCGAGGGCGGTGGCCGGGAAGTCCTTCAGGTTGCCGAGCAACCGGCCCATCGGGGTGCGTGCGCCGCTGACGATCACCGAGGTCATGGGATTCCGCCTCCGCACAGTGGGACAAGGCCGGGGTGCCGGCGACAACTTAACGATGGTTCGGCCAGACTATCGCCATGACGGAAGAAGCTCCTGCCGAGGCCGCTGCGGACTATGTCACAGACATCGGCCTGCTGAAGATCGACCATGTCGGGATCGCTGTGGCGGATCTGGACACCGCGCTCGATTTCTACACCCGCACCTTCGGCATGCGCTGCGTACACCTGGAAGTCAATCACGCCCAAGGGGTACGCGAGGCCATGCTCGCCGTCGGGCCGGTGCCCGACGGCGGTCAGGTGCAGCTGCTCGCCCCGTTGTCTGCCGAGTCGACCATCGCCAAGTTCCTGGACCGCAACGGCCCCGGGATGCAGCAGCTGGCGTACACGGTGGTGGACATCGACGCGGCGTGCGCGGCGCTGCGCGAGCGCGGACTACGGCTGCTCTACGACGCACCTCGGCCGGGCACCGCAGGTTCGCGGATCAACTTCGTGCACCCGAAGGACGCCGGCGGCGTCCTGGTCGAGTTGGTCCAGCCGGCGGCGACCCCGGACCAGCCGGCCTAAGTCACAAACCGGCCCGGTCGTACCGACTGGCCGGCCAGTTCCGGTCCGCTGATGCGGATCGACGGACCGGAACTGGTCGGTCGGGAATGCCGAAAGGAAGCGGGCCGGACAACTTCACCGGTTTTCAGGTACGGCGTCCGACGGCGGGCCACCCGGCGTGGCACTGGCGGCGTAACGGTTCGTCGTCGGCTGGCCCGCAGGCTGAGCCACGGCCCCACCCGGCGTCGCCCGGAAAGCACCCAGAGGAACCGCTCTGAGCTGCTCATACATCGCCATGACCGGGCTCTGGACGGAGTGCACGGCGATGACCCGACCACCCGAAAGACTTCGTTGCGTACGCATACGCCTACAATTCGTATACCGAGCGCCGGTCGGCCAAGGAAAGATGACCATGTCGGCTATCGTGGTGACGGGCAGTTCGCTCTTGCGAAACACCCTGGTACATCTGCCACTATGTCTCAATGCCCCAGCAGCAGTCCTCCCTTGCGTTCTTCGATAACGCCAGCGCTCCGCACGACTTCACCGTCGTGCTTCGTGGCTACGACCGCAACCAGGTGGATGACCACCTGCAGCGCCTGGTAGCCGCCCTCACCCAGTCGGAGCAGGCTCGAGCTGAGGCCGAGCAGCGGATGAACGACGCGCAGCGCCGGCTCCGCCAGGCCGAGCAGCGGCTCAACGCGGTCGAACAGAAGCTCACCGACACCAACAAGCAGCTCGAGGAGAACAACCGGCCCACCCTCTCCGGCCTGGGAACCCGGGTGGAGCAGATTCTCCGGCTGGCCGAGGAGCAGGCCAACGACCACCGCGGTGAGGCCAAGCGGGAGTCCGAGGGCATCCTCTCCGCGGCCCGGCTGGAGGCCCGGGAGATCACCGACAAGGCGCGGGCCGAGGCCGCCGCGATGAAGGCCGGGGCCGAGCGGGAGGCGGGCAGCGTCCGGACCGCGGCTGAGCGGGAGGCGGCCGAGGTCCGGGTGCAGGCCCGCCGCGAGGCGGACACGCTGCGGGCCGACGCGGAACGGGAGACCAAGCAGCTGCGGGCGGTCACCGCCCACGAGGTCGCCGAGCTGAAGTCGACCGTGGAGCGCGAGGTCGCCACCCTGCGGGCCACCGCGGAGCGGGAGATCACCCAACTGCGGGCCAAGGCGGCCCGGGAGGCTGAGGAGAAGCGGGCCGAGGCGACCAAGCTGCTCACCGACGCCCGCGACAAGCGGGACAAGGATCTGCAGGCACTGGAGCTGCAGCTGGCTGAACGCCGGGAGAAGGCCGAGCGGGAAGAGTCCGAGCGGCACGCCGCCCAGGTCGCACAGACCCAGCGGATGGTCGCCGAGGCCGAGGGGCGTGCCCGGGCCGCCGAGGACCGGTCCAAGGAGATCGAGCAGCGCGCCGAGGCACGCCGGATCGAGTCCGAGCGGTCCGCCCAGGAGACCGTGGACAAGGCGAAGTCGCTGGCGGACAAGACTCTCAACGAGGCGCGCAGCGAAGCCAACCGACTGCTCACCGAGGCCCGGACCGAGGCCGAGCTGACCACCCAGGCCGCCCGCCGCGAGGTCGAGGACCTCAACCGGCAGAAGGACGCGGTCACCTCGCAGCTGGGCCAGATGCTCTCCGGCCTGGCCGGCATCGTTCCCGGCGTGCCGGCGGGCGGCGCGGACAGCGGCAAGGCCGACGAGAACGCCGAGCCGGTCAACGCCAAGTCGGCGAGCTGACCACTGATTGGACACCGTTCAGCGAGCTGACCAGCTGAACCGAACCGCCGAAGGGCCGCGCCGGTGCTCCGTCGCGGCCCTTCGCGTTCGGTGCCCGGTCCCCTGCTGTGCGTGTCCCGGCCAGCCCTGCCGCCCGGCGGCGACGCGCACGATCACCGCCGGTGATGCGGCATACCCGCTGGGCGAATGGTTCACACCTGGCAAATCATCCGAAGTGACGCGCGTCCTGTCAGGAGCATGGGTATCGCCCCGCAACAGGGCGTTGCGTGTGAGGATGGAGCCATGGCGCAAGGCGAAGAACTCTTCAACCTTGACGGGGACTCCGGATCGGGGCCCAACTTCGAGCTGGCGATCCGGGGGTACGACAAACGTCAGGTCGACCGCTACATCGCCCGTACCGAGAACGAGCTGGCCACGCTCGGCGCGGAACGGGAACAGATTTACGTGCAGATGCACACCCTGGCTGCGCAGATCGAGCAGCTCCAGGCCGATCTGACCGAGGCCCGGAGGGAGACCAGCTTTCTGGACCAGGTGTCGTTCCGGCACCTCGGCCCGCGGGTCGAGCAGATCCTCGGGCTCGCCGAGGACCAGGCTGAGGAGATCCGGTTCAACGCGGCCGAGGAGATCGACTCCCGCCGCGCCGAGGCCGAGCAGGTGCTCGCCGACGCCCGGCAGCAGGCCGACACCGCGATGCGCGACTTCGAGCTGGCGCTCGCCGCTCGCCGCGCGGAGGAGGACCGCGCCAACGCCGCCCGCCGCGCCGAGGCCGAGGCGACCGTGACCAGCGCCCGTGAGGAGTCGGACAACCTGCGGGCTGCGGCCGAGGCCGCTCTCGTCGCTGCCCGGGAGGAGGCCAACCAGCTCATCGCCACCGCCCAGCAGCAGGCCGACGACGCGCTGCACGCGGCACGACGGGAAGCCGACGACACCGTCAAGGCCGCCCAGCGGGAAGCCCGGCAGACCGTCACCACCGCCCAGGAACAGGCCAGCAACGCGGTCAGCACCGCCCAGGAGACCGCCGACCGGACCCTGGCCGACGCTCAGGCCGAAGCCGAACGGCTGGTCACCCAGGCCCGGATGGACGCCAGCCGCATGGTCACCACCGCCCAGGAAGAGGCAACCAACCTGCGCGAGGCCGCCGAAGCGGCGGTCGCCGCCGCCCGGCAGGACGCCGAACGGATCCGTACCGAGGGCGAGGCCGCCGCCGAGTCGGCCCACCGGGAGGCCGCCCAGGCCGTCGAGCAGGCCACCGAGTACGTCACCCGGACGCACGCCGAGACCGACGCGTTCGTCGCGCAGACCCGCGCCGAGCTGGACCAGGAGCTCACCGCCCGACGTGACCAGGTCGAGCAGGAGCTGACCACGCTGCGCAGTACCGCCGAAGCAGAGGTCGCCGAGCTACGCGACGGCGTACAGCAGGAGGTCGACCGGCGCCGCGCGACGATGGAGCAGGAGATCGGCGAGTTGCGGACCGCCGCCGAGCAGGAGGTGGAGCAGTGGCGCAGCACCACCCAGGAGATCATCACCAACCAGCGCGGTGAGGCCGAGGAGTACGCAACCCACATCCGCTCCCGGGCCGAGGAGCAGGCGGTGACCATCCGCCAGCAGGCCGAGGAGTACGCGCTCAGCACGCGGGGCAGCGCCGACGAGCACGCCGCGAGTGTCCGACGTCTCTCCGAGGAGCACGCGGCGATCGCCCAGCGCCAGCTGGCCAGCAGTCAGCAGCAGGTGGCATCCGCCCAGCGTGAGGTGGTCTCCGCCGGTCAGCAACTCACCGAGGTGCTGCAGGAGGTCGCCGAGGCGCAGCAGGCACTGGCCGACCTGCGGCACCAGATGGTGCTCACCCGGCAGGAGTCCGACGAGGCACGGCGTACGCTCAGCGCGGTCCAGGCCGAGCTTGCCGGCGAGCAGCAGCGCCTCGCCGGGATGCGGGAAGCCGAGCAGGTAACTCTGGCGCAGGAACCAGAGCCGGCGGAACAACAGCCCGAGCCGACCGCACAACAGCCTGAGCGGGCACCGGCGACGCAGGCTCCCGCGGCGGAGCCGGAGCAGACCCTACCGGTGGACGCGGTCCCGACCGAGGCGGTGTCGGTCGATCAGACCGCCGAGAAGGTCGTTGCGGGCGCGCCCGAGCGCAAGCGCCGTACCCACGCCTGACCCCGGCCCGCGGACCGCCGATGATCCTGCCGTGCACATGTGGGGTGGCCGGCTTCACTCCTCGGTGAGCAGCCCATCGCACTCGACGTGGCGCTGCCCGGTGCGGGGGCAGACGAACCGGCCGTCGCCGTCCGCGACCAGCGGTACGCCGGCCCGGCCGACCCAGCCGACCCGGCGCGCCGGCACCCCGACGACCAGGGCGAAGTCCGGGACGTCCCGGGTGACCACGGCCCCGGCGGCGACCGTCGCCCAGCGGCCGATACGCACCGGGGCGACACAGACCGCCCGGGCACCGATCGCCGCGCCGGTGCCGATGGTGACACCGACCGCAGTCCAGTCGTCGCCGGTCTTCAGCCGCCCGTCCGGGGTGACCGCCCGGGGGTACTCGTCGTTGGTCAGCACCGCCGCCGGCCCGATGAACACTCCGTCGTCGAGCTGCGCCGGCTCGTAGACGAGGGCGTGATTCTGCAGTTTGACGTTGTCGCCGAGCCGGACCCCCGGACCGACGTACGCTCCGCGGCCGATGATGCAGTTGCGGCCGACCGACGCGTCCTCGCGGACCTGGGCCAGGTGCCAGACGCGGGTGCCGGCACCGATACTCGCCGTGTCGGCCACGTCGGCCGAGCCGGCGACAGTGGCGTCGGCGTCAGTGGCGTCCGGACGCGCTGCGGTTGCACTCATGAGCCGTGATCCTTCCTGGTCACCGGCAGTGTGCCAGAACTGCCGGAGGTGCGGCGCACACGGTAGGGGGTCACCGGCGCCGCCGATGTCGGGAAACCGACCCTGCGCCCCGAAGCGGCCGACTCTCCGGCTGGAAGGGACCGACCCTCCGGGCCGGCACTGGCCGACAGGTGGACCCAGGCCGACGAAGGTACCTCGTGACCTCGCGGTTGTGCCGGGTTTACGTCACAGTGCTGGCGTCGGCGTGGCAGCGCTCGGTAGCTTCCCGAACGGACCCTCTCCGCCGGGCCCACCGATGGGCCGCGCCCATCCGGCGGTGGCCCGGGTCGGCCCGGCTCGCCCGGGTCAGCATGCCCCCCGACGAAATGGACATCCGTGACTCATCCGCCTGCCATGCCGGACGAGCCCATCGGCGTAGCCGTCATCGGCGCCGGCTACTGGGGCCCCAACCTGGTCCGCAACTTCATGTCCAGCCCGGCGTTCCGGCTGCACTGGCTCTGTGACCTCGATCTCGGTCGGGCCCGCGCGGTGCTCGGCGACTACTCGACGGTCGGCGCGACAGACGACCTGGCCCGGGTACTCGCCGACGACTCGGTGCGTGCCGTGGCGATCGCCACACCGGCCGGCACCCACCTCGAGGTCGCCCTCGCCGCGCTGCGCGCCGGCAAGCACGTGCTGGTCGAGAAGCCGCTCGCCGCCAACCACGCCGACGGAACGCGGCTGGTCGCCGAGGCCGAGCAGCGCGGACTGACCCTGATGTGCGACCACACCTATTGCTACACCCCGGCGGTGCTGCGTATCCGGGAGATGCTGCACTCCGGCGAGCTGGGTGAGCTGCACTACCTCGACTCCGTACGGATCAACCTGGGCCTGGTGCAGCGCGACATCGACGTCGTCTGGGACCTCGCCCCGCACGACCTGTCCATTCTCGACTTCGTGCTGCCGCCAGGGGTACGGCCGGTGTCGGTCGCGGCGCACGGCGCCGACGGCATCGGCGCCGGCCGGGCCTGCGTGGCGTACCTCACCCTGCGGCTGAGCAGCGGCGCGATCGCCCACGTGCACGTCAACTGGCTGTCCCCGGTCAAGATCCGTACGACGATCATCGGCGGGTCGAAGCGGACCCTGGTCTGGGACGACCTCAACCCGGGCCAGCGGCTCGCCCTGTTCGACCGGGGCGTCGACGTCGCCACCTCCGACGAGCTCGGCACCGAGGCCCGTCGGGACATGCTGGTGTCGTATCGCTCCGGCGACATGGTCGCCCCGGCGCTGACCGAGCGGGAGGCGCTGCGCACCATGGTCGACGAATACGCCCGCGCCATCCGTACCGGCACCCCGGCGTTGACCGACGGCCGTTCCGGCCTGCGGGTGCTGGCCATCCTGGAAGCCGCCACCCGCAGCCTCGCCGCCGGCGGCACGATGATCCCGCTGGACGAGGAGCCCGCCGCATGACCGTCGCAGCCACTCCCGGCGCCGCTCCCGCGGTCGACCTGGCCAACTCGACCGTGCTGGTCACTGGCGGCGCCGGCTTCATCGGCTCACACCTGACCGAGCATCTCGTCTCGCTCGGCGCGCAGGTCGTGGTGCTGGACAACTTCCGCAACGGCACCCGGGAGAATCTGACGTTCCCCGGTGCCGAGTCGGTCCGGGTGATCGAGGGCGACATCTGCGACCCGCAGACCTGCCATGACGCGATGGCCGGGGTCGACGTGGTGTTCCACCTGGCCTGCCTCGGGGTACGCCACTCGCTGCACAGTCCGGTGGAGAACCACCAGGTCAACGCGCTCGGCACACTCAACGTGCTGGAGGCGGCGCGGGCCGCGCAGGTGTCCCGGCTGCTGTACGTGTCGACTTCGGAGATCTACGGTCGGGCGCTGGAGTTCCCGATCACCGAGCAGACCACCCCCTGGCCACTGACCGTCTACGGCAGCAGCAAACTCGCCGGCGAGCACTACGCCCGCTCGTACCTGGAGTGCTGGGGGCTGCCGGTGGTCTGCGTCCGGCCGTTCAACAACTACGGGCCGCGGTCGCACTTCGAGGGTGACTCCGGCGAGGTGATCCCCCGGTTCATCCTGCGGGCGCTGGCCGGGCAGCCGCCGGTAGTCTTCGGCGACGGCAGCGTCACCCGCGATTTCCTGTACGTGCGGGACTGCGTCGAGACGCTGGCCCGGGTCGCCGAGTCGACCGAGCTGGTCGGCGAGGTGGTCAACCTCGGGTACGGCGAGGAGCTGTCCATCGGGCTGCTGGCCCGCACGGTGCTGGAAGCGGTCGGCCGCACCGACCTGCAACCGGTGTACGAGCCGCCGCGCCCGGCCGATGTCCCCCGGCTCTGGGTGGACACCTCCAGACTGCGCAAGACGGTCGACTTCGCCCCCCGCGTGTCGTTGGCCGAAGGCATCGGCCACACCCTCGAGTACTTCCAGCGGTTGCTGCGCGAGCAGCCCGGTGCGCTGGAGCGGATGCAGACCAGGAACTGGAGCCAACCGGCATGAGCGAGACCAGTCCGCGCCGCATCCAGGTGATGCTGCCGATGCTCGGCGAGGAGGAGGAGCAGGCCGCCGCCGCGGCGATCCGCTCCGGCTGGGTGGCCCAGGGCCCCCGGGTGGCGCAGTTCGAGCGCGAGTTCGCCGCCGTCGTCGGCGCCGACCACGGGGTGGCGGTCAGCTCCTGCACCACCGCGCTGCACCTGGCGCTGGTGCTACACGGCGTCGGCCCCGGCGATGAGGTCGTCGTGCCGTCGCTGTCGTTCATCGCCACCGCGAACGCGGTCCGGCACGCCGGTGCCGAGCCGGTCTTCGCCGACGTCGACCTGGTCACCGGCAACCTGACCGTCGAGACGATCGAGGCGGTACGCACCCCGCGTACCCGGGCGGTGATCGCGGTCCACCAGGGCGGCATGCCGTTCGACACGGCCACGCTGCGTACGGCGGCCGCCGGCTGGGGCGTACCGCTGATCGAGGATGCCGCCTGCGCGGCTGGTTCCCGCGCGTACGGCCGACCGGTGGGTGCCGGGGCGACGGTCTCCGCCTGGTCGTTCCACCCGCGCAAGGTGATCACCACGGGTGAGGGTGGCATGCTGACCCTGGACGACGCCGACGGTGCGGCCCGGCTGCGCCGGCTGCGCGAGCACGGCATGAACGTCTCCGCCGCCGACCGGCATGCCAGCGCCCAGCCGGTGCTGGAGGCCTACCTGGAACCGGCCTTCAACTACCGGATGACCGACATCCAGGCGGCGGTCGGCCTGGTCCAGGTCGGTCGGCTCGCCGGCCTGGTCGCCGGCCGGCGGGCGCTCGCCGCCCGCTACCACCAACTGCTCGCCGGCATCGACGGCCTGGTAGCGGTGGTCGACCCGGCGTACGGCGAAACCAACTTCCAGTCGTTCTGGGTACGGGTCGACCCGGAGTTCGGCGTGAGCCGCGACGACGTGCTCACCGGGCTGTCCGACGCCGGGGTGTCGGCCCGGCGCGGCATCATGGCCGCTCATCTGGAGCCGGCGTACGCCGACGTCACCCCGGCCCCGCTGCCGGTGACCGAGCGGCTGACCCGCGACTCGCTGATCCTGCCGCTGCACCACGCCCTCACCGAGGCCGACCAGGACCACATCGTCGCGGTGCTGCGCAAACTGGCCGGCCGATGAGGGATCTGCTGATCGTCGGCGCCGGCGGGTTCGCCCGGGAGACCGCCGCCGCCGTCGCGGCGGTCAACGCGGTGTCGCCGACCTGGCGGCTGCGCGGCTTCCTCGACGACGACCCGGCGCTGCACGGCAGCCGGCGGGTTGACGTACCGGTGATCGGTGGCACCGACCTGGTCGCCGAACTGGCCGACGCGGCCGTGCTGGTCTGCGTCGGCAACCCCCGCAACTACCGGTCCCGGCAGCGGCTGGTCGAACGGTTCGGCCTGCCAGCGCAGCGCTACGCCACCGTGGTGCACCCGGCGGCCCGGATCGGTGCCGGCTGCACCGTCGGGCCGGGCAGTGTGCTGCTGGCCGGGGTGGATCTGACCGCCGAGGTGTCCGTCGGTGCACACGTCGCGGTGATGCCACAGGTGGTGCTGACCCACGACAACGTGATCGGGCCGTACGCCACGATCGCCTCCGGGGCGCGCCTCGGCGGCGGAGTACGGCTCGGCGACGGCGTCTACGTCGGTGCCGGCGCGCTGCTGCGCGACGGGATCGCCGTCGGTGCCTGGTCGCAGCTGGGCATGGGCTCGGTGGTGCTGCGCGACGTACCCGCCGACGAGGTGTGGGTCGGCGCGCCGGCCCGCTTCCTGCGCCGCGCCAACGCGCCGGTTGACGGCCCGGCCGACACCCCGGTTGACGGCCCGGCCGACGCCCCGGCCGACCACCCCGCCGATCGAACGAACGAGTCGCAGTTGAGGAGTCACGCGTGAGCAGCATCCCCCTCGTCGACCTGGCCGCCGCCCACACCGAGGTGGCCGAGGAGGTCGATGCCGGTTTCAAGCGGGTCCTCGCCGGCACCGCGTTCATCGGCGGCGCCGAGGTGACCGCCTTCGAGGCCGAGTACGCCACGTTCAGCGGCGTGCCGCACTGCGTCGGGGTGGCCAACGGCACCGACGCGCTGGAGCTGGCCCTGCGGGCGGTCGGGGTCGGCCCGGGCAGCGAGGTGATCCTGCCGGCGAACACGTTCATCGCCACCGCCGAGGCGGTCGCCCGGGCCGGCGCCCGGGTGGTGCTGGTCGACTGCGACCCGGCGACGTACCTGATCGACGTGGACGCGGCACTGGCCGCGGTCACCCCGGCCACCCGGGCGATCGCCCCGGTGCACCTGTACGGCCAGCTCGCCGAGGTGGACCGGCTGCGCGCCGGGCTCGCCAGCCTGTCCGCCACCGGGCAGGAGATCGCGATCGTCGAGGACGCCGCGCAGTGCCAGGGGGCGACCCGGCACGGCCGGGGCGCCGGTGCCGACGGGATCGCCGCCACCAGCTTCTACCCGGGCAAGAACCTCGGCGCGTACGGCGACGCCGGCGCGGTGGTCACCGCCGACGCCCAGCTCGCCGCTGACGTCCGGCGGATGTCGGCGCACGGCAGCGTCCGCAAGTACGTGCACGAGGTGGTCGGCTTCAACAGCCGACTCGACGGGCTGCAGGCGGTGGTGCTGCGGGCCAAGCTGGCCCGGCTGGCCGACTGGAACGACCGACGGCGCGCCATCGCGGCCCGCTACCACGAGCTGCTGGCCGGCCTCGACGTGGTCCGGCCGGTGACGCTGGACGGCAACGTGCACGTCTGGCACATCTACTGTGTCCGGGTGCCCGGCGGGGCTACCCGGCGGGACGCCGTGCTGGCCGTGTTGAACGCCGCAGGGATCGGTGCCGGCATTCACTACCCGGTACCGGTGCACCTGACCCCGGCCTTCGCCGATCTCGGCTACCCGGCCGGGTCGTTCCCGCACGCCGAGTCGACCGCGCCGGAGCTGCTGTCGCTGCCGATCTACCCGCAGTTGACCGCCGAGCAGCAGGACCGGGTCGTCGAGGTGCTGGCCGCCGCGCTGGCGGGTTGACCGGACAGTCCACCGTGTACGTCACCCTGCGCGACCGGCCCGGCGCGGACTCGGGCACCCCGGGCCGGGCCGTCGGCCGGCGGGTGTCCGGCACCGTGCTGCTACTCGGCACGGTCAGCCTGCTGACCGATGTCTCCTCGGAGATGGTCGCCTCGGTACTGCCGCTGTACCTGACCGTGGTGGTCGGGCTCAGCCCGGTGGCGTACGGCTTTCTCGACGGCGTCTACCAGGGGGTCAGCGCGCTGGTCCGGATCGCCGGCGGGTACGCCGGGGACCGCGGTGGGCACCCGAAGTGGGTGGCGGTGGTCGGCTACGGCGCGTCGGCGTTGAGCCGGATCGCCATGGTGCCGGCCCAGGGGTTCGCCGCGATCACCGCGGTGATCACCACGGACCGGCTCGGCAAGGGGCTGCGCACCGCGCCCCGGGACGCGCTGATCGCGGCCTCGTCGGACCCGGCGATGCTGGGGCGGGCGTTCGGCGTGCACCGGGCGTTGGACACGCTCGGCGCCGCGCTCGGGCCGCTGGTGGCGTTCGCCCTGCTCGCCGCTGTCCCGGGCAGCTACGACTCGGTGTTCCTGGTGTCGTTCGCGTTCGCGGTGGTCGGCGTGGCGGTGCTGGTGCTGTTCGTGCCGAACCTGTCGACCGCGGTGGGCGCGGTGCGGTTCGGGGTACGGCGGATGGTGGCCGAGGTGACCGGTGCGCGGCTGCGCCGGCCGCTGCTCGCCGCCGGGCTGCTCGGCCTGTCGACCGTCGGCGACGGCTTCCTCTACCTGACGTTGCAGGACCGCGACGACTTCGCCGCGCTGTACTTCCCGCTGTTGTTCGTCGGCACCAACGTGGCGTACCTGCTGCTGGCGGTGCCGATGGGCCGGCTGGCCGACCGGGTCGGCCGGGCGAAGGTGATGGTTGCCGGGCACGGCGCGCTGCTCGCCTGCTACCTGCTGGCCGCTGTGCCGGCCGGCGGCGTCGGACTGACCGTCGCGGTGCTGCTGCTGCTCGGCGTCTTCTACGCCGCCACCGACGGGGTGCTGCCGGCGCTGGTCGCCCGGTTGGTGCCGGCCCCGGCCCGGGGCAGCGGGATCGCCGCCGCGCAGACGGTGGTGGTGCTGACCCGGTTCGTCTCGTCGGTCGCTTTCGGTCTGTTGTGGTCGGTGACCGGTCCGGCCGGTGCGGTGCTGGTCTTCTCGGCGGTCCTGGCCGGCGGCATCCCGACGGCCTGGTGGCTGCTGCATGGCGTGGACCGGGCTCCGGCGGCCGGCGACGCCGTACCGGCGGGTGGGGGGTCCTGATGGGGCTGCGGGTCCGGCTGGCGGTCCTCGCCGCGATCGTGCTGCTGGTGACGTTCGGCGCCGGCGGGTACGTGTGGCAGGTCCGGCAGTCGCAGGCCCGGGTGCAGGCCGACGCCAGCCCGGTGCCGGTGCGAGCCGACGTGGCTGCGGTCCGCGCCGAGGCGCACCTGGTGTTCCGCTCCACCGCGCTGGGCACCGGCTACGGCGAGATCGCGATGACGCCGCTGAGTGACCCGGACGGTCCGCGGGCGCTGACCGGGGCGAGCTGCGAGCGGGTGTACGCCACCGACTCGCAGACCATCTGCCTGTCCGCCGAGCGTGGGCTGCTCACCGTGTACCGGGCGCAGCTGCTGGACACCGGGTTCGAGCCGAAGCAGGACCTGCCGTTCACCGGGATCCCGTCGCGGGCCCGGCTGTCGCGCGACGGTACGTTGGCCGCGACGACGTCGTTCGTGGCCGGCGACTCCTACGCCAACCCGGGCGAGTTCTCCACCCGTACGGTGATCACCCGCACCGACGGCGAGATGGTCGGCGACATCGAACAGTTCCCGCTCTACGTCGACGGTGAACTGGTCACCGCGGTCGACAAGAACCTGTGGGGGGTCACCTTCGCCGACGACGACCGGTTCTACGCCACCGCCGCCTCGGGTGGCCGGACCTGGCTGGTCGAGGGGAGCATCGGCGGGCGCCGGGTCGACGCGCTGCGGGAGGACGCCGAGTGCCCGTCGTTGTCACCGGACCGGACCCGGGTGGTGTTCAAGAAGCGCGGCGACCTGCCGCCCGGCCAGTGGCGGCTGGCCGTCTACGACCTGGCCACCGGCACCGAGACCGTGCTGGCCGAGACCCGCAGCGTCGACGACCAGGTCGAGTGGCTCGACGACGGAAACGTCGTCTACGGGCTGCCCCGCGACGCGGACGGCGGTGCGGCGACCAGCGACGTGTGGCAGGTCCCGGCGGACGGTTCGGGAGCACCGCAGGTACTGGTGCACGATGCCTGGTCACCGGCGGTGGTCCGGTGACCCGACGAAGGAGATCATCTTGACGGAGCTTGCCGTGGTCACCCCGAGCTTCGGCCCGGATTTCGAGTTGTGCGCCGCGTTGCACCGCTCGGTGCTGGCCCACTCACCCGCCTCGGTGCGGCATCACATCATCGTGCCCCGGGCGGACCTGCCCCGCTTCGGCGCGCTGCGGGGCGACCGCACGGTGCTGCACGACGAGGCCGAGTTCCTGCCGTCGTCGGTCCGGTCGCTGCCGGGGACGAAGTACTCGGTGAACCTGCGCCGGCCGTTCCCGCCGCTACGCGGCTGGATCCTGCAACAGGTGATCAAGTTGTCGGCGGCGGCCCGGATCCCGGCGGACGTCGTGGTGCTGGTCGACTCGGACATCGAGTTCGTCCGGCCGTTCTCCGCAGCGACCTTCCGCCGCGACGACGTCGTACGGTTCTACCGCCAACCGGACGAGGTCGACCAGCGGCTGCCCCGACATGTCCGGTGGCACGAGGTGGCCCGCGCGTTGCTGGGGTTGCCGGCGCAGCCGCCGCCCTACCCGGACTATGTCTCGTCCCTGCTGGCCTGGGATCCGCAGATCGTCCGAGGGCTGCTGCAGCGGATCGAGTCGGTCACCGGGCGGCGGTGGGTCGATGTCGTCGGCGCACAACTGCACTTCTCCGAGTGGACGCTGTACGGCGTCTACGTCGACGAGGTGCTCGGTGGCCGGGCGGCGACCGGGTACGCCGCGACTGGCAGCCGGTGCCACGCGTACTGGGACGAGGTGCCGCTCGACGAGTCGTCGGTGGCCCGTTTCGTCGCCGGGATCGGCCCGGACGACGTTGCCGTGATGATCTCGGCGAAGTCGCGGACGCCCTTGGAACTTCGCCGGGCGGCGATCACCGCGCTGACCGGCTGAGCGACCGGTCAGTACGCGCCGCAGCTGGAACCGCCGTCGACCCGGTAGACGTGCACGGCGTTGCCGTCGATGAACGAGTCGGTGAACCGACCGTCGTCGGCGAGCAGGGTGCGGTCCTCATCGAGCACGGTGATCCGGGCGTCACCGACGCACGGCAGTTGGAACGTCGCCTCGGCGACGCTGCCACCCGCCGAGCCGGCGAGCAGGTGGAAATGGCCGTCGTACCATTTGGTGGCCAGGTCGACGCCGGCGGAAACGCTGGCCACCCCGTCGGCGTACGGCGCATTGAGCACCGGCGCGAGCTGGGTGATCCGGGCGTTGACCGCCGCGACGGCCGACCGCACCGGCGCATAGCAGGGCTCCCGCAGGGCGTGCTGGCTCTGGCAGGGGCCGCTGAAGCTGTGGTTGAAGTAGACGATCCCTCGGGCGCCGTGAATGATGCTGCTCCACACCGCCGCGACGACCTGCTCCGGGGCGATCGTCGGGTAGTGCTCCTCGTTGAACGGGCGCCCGACCTCGACGAAGCTCCAGACCGGTCGGCTGCCGGGCGGCGAGACCAGGGACCGGACCCGGTCGACGGTACGGCCGTAGTTCGCGGCCCGGTGGCACAGCTCGGCGGGCAGCCGCTCGGCTCCGTCGACGGTGGTGAGCTGGTCGGGGTCGAAGAACCGACCGCCTTCGCTGTGCCCGCAGATGCCACGGTCGGTGAACCAGTAGGTGTCGACCGACACGACGTCGGCGAACTCGTTGACGAAGCGGGCGGCATCGGCGTCGCTCTGCCAGAACGCAATTCCCTTGCCGTAGTTGGCCATCCGCAGTCGCTGGTCGTCCGGGAGCCGGTCGAGGATGTCGCGCTGCACGGTATAGCCGCACTCGCCGTCAGCCGGTTGGCAGATATCACCCTGCCCAGGAAAGTTGCCAGTCCAGGGATCGTCGCCCGGCCCCGCCCACATGTCGGCCTCGTCGGAGATCAGCCAGCCGCCGGTCTCGTCACCGTGTTCGCCGATCGGGCTGGTGATCGTGTGCATCCCAGCGGCTCGGACGAGGTCGAGGTTGGTGGTGCCGGTCAACTCGACGTACGTGTTGAGGCCGATCTCGGCGTCCTTGGCGGTGTCGGCGGGGTCGGTGACGCTTTCCAGCCAGACCCCGATCGGGAAGAACCCCGCATCGGTGGGCAGGGACGGGGAGAAGCGGTCGTAGAAGTCCGGGCCGCCGTCGACCGGGCGCAGCGTCGCACCGGCACCGCCCGCAGTCGCGACCGTGCCGGGGGCGATCCCAGCGGCGACCGGGCCTCGGGCCGTGACGCTGATCGCCCATGCCGTGCCCGCGACGCCGAGCGCGCTGAGGACGATCATGCTGACGATCAAGATCCAGCGCCGACGTGACGTGGCGGCGACGACCATGGGCGCCCCTTTGTACGGCACCTACCGGCGCCAGTGATTCAACCAGAAGTAGTCGGACAACCACGATGAGCGGAGAGTCCGATGCTACCAACAGCCGTCGGCGACAAACGCCCGCTTTGCCCGCCACTTTCCGCGTTCAGCAACGCGCTGTCCGGCAACCGACAGTAGCGCAGCAGTGGTGGCGCCCAGGTACGATCGCGCCGGTACCCCGACCCCCCGCTGCACGGAGTTCTCACGTGATCAACCGACTCGCGGACCAGGCCAAGGGCCTGGTCCAGTCCCGTATGACGGCGGCAGAGATCAACCGGCGGCAGGTTCCAACCTTCCGGACCACCGACGTACAAACCGGCACACCGACCGTCTACTACCTCGCGCCGGACAACCCGCGGCCCAGCGGCGGGGTACGGGTCATCTATCGCCATGTGGACCTGCTCAACGACATGGGCGTCCGGGCGTACGTCATGCACAAGGACCCGGCGTTCCGCTGCACCTGGTTCGCCAACCAGACACCCGTCGTCGCGGCCGCGAGCGCCTGCCTCGGCCCGACCGACATCCTCGTCGTCCCCGAGTGGTACGGACCCGGTCTGACCGCGATCCCGACCGGGCCACGCCTCGTGGTGTTCAACCAACGGGCGTACGACACCTTCGACCACATCCCGTACCCGGACACCCGCCCCGGTGCGCCCTACGCCGACCTACCCGGTATGACCGCGCTGCTGGCCGTCTCGCATGACAACGTCGAGCTGCTCAGCCATGCCTTCCCCGACATTCCGGTGCGGTTGACGCGCAACGTGGTCGACCCCGACGTGTTCGCTTTCGGCAGTTGGCCCAGGCGACGACGCATCGCGTACGTCGGGCACCGGCGGGCCGACGAACGCGACCAGTTGCTGCACATACTGCGGTCCCGCCGGGTGCTGGACGGCTGGGAGGTCACCCGGATCGCCGGACGCACCGAGCAACAGACCGCGGAGATCATGCGTGACTGCGCCATCTTCCTGAGCTTCAGCGACCGCGAGGGGTTCGGTATGCCACCCGCCGAGGCGATGTCCTGCGGCGCGTACGTGGTCGGCTATCCGGGCCTGGCCGGTCGCGAGTTCTTCGATCCGGCCCACTGTGCGCCGGTGCCCGACGGAGACCTGTTGGCCTTCGCCCGCGCCGTCGAACAGGCCTGCGCCACCTGGGCCACCCAGCCGGAGGAACTGGCCAGACGGGCGGGTGCCGCCTCGGCTGCGGTGCGGGACCGCTACACCGTCGCCGGCCTACGTCACGACCTCACCGCCTTCTACCGCCCGCTGCTCACCACCGGCTCACCACCGGCTGACCACGGGCTGACCACGGGCTGACCACCGGCGCGGAACGCACCCACCGACCCGTCAGCCGCGCCAAAGTCCCGCCACCGGTCGGCCCGGTCAGCTGTCCGGCCCGCACCGGTCGGCCTGGTCAGACGCCGTACCGGCTCCAGGTGCGGTAGCGGGCATCGTTGCGCAGTCGGCGCCCGACCACGCTGGCGGCGAAACCCGGCACCAGCGGGGCGAACCGTGGACCGATCGCCCGACGCCGCTGCAGCCCCGCCCAGTGCGGTAGCTGCTCTGCCGCCGGATACGTCTCCCGGGCGAACTCCACGTACCAATCGACCGGTTCATGGTCGGTCAGTCGCCGGTCGTAGGCATGACACGCCGATTCGAGAGCCTCGGTGGCCAGCGCCCGACGGGCCAGGTCGTGCAGCTCCCGGGCCCGGGGCAAGCTGCCACCGGGACCGCCGAACAGCACGTCGAAGGCGGTCCGCCGCTCGATAAGGTCGGTCCGCCGCCCGGACGCTGCGGTGACGCTGACGCTGGCCGCGTGTTCCCGGTGCCAGGCCTGATCGGCACCGTCGACGTGGCCGACGTCGGAGACCGCTGCCACCCGCATCCAGGCCTCCATGTCGCAGGCGTACCGCATCCGGCTGTCCCACGGGCCGACCTCGGCGTAGACGCTGGCCCGGACCACGGCCTCGGGAGTGGTGATGCAGTTGACGCCCAACCGGCACCGCTGGGCGATCCACTCCTCGCCGGACCAGATCGTCCAACCCGTGGCCTCCGAACGGAACTCGGTCGGCACCTCACCATGGAAGTGCACCGGGTGGCCGTACACCAGACCGACCTCGGGGAACTTGTCAAACAGCCGCACCGCGCGGGCCAGTGCCCCCGGGGTCAGCAGGTCGTCCGCGTCGAGCCGGACAACGAACTCCCCCGTGGCCACCGCCAGCCCGTCGTTGAACGCCACACACGGGCCGTGGTTGGTCTCGTTGTGCACCACGACCAACCGGGGTTCATTGGCCCGGAGCGTGGCCAGCACCTGCCGGGTGTCGTCGGTGGAGCAGTCGTCCACGACGACGACCTCGATCTCGACGCCCTGCTGGGCTAGGGCGCTGCCAACGCTCGACGGCAGGAACCGCCCGTAGTTGTAGCTCGGGATGATCACCGAGACCCGGGGGGTACGGGCCGGGTCGCCGGCTGGGACGGGTGCCGGGACCCGGGTGCGGGGCAGCAGCGCCCGGCGAGCTGACATTGACATACGTCAACCTCTTTCAGGGTCGGACAGCCGTGGCGAGCGGCGTCGTCGGGGCAGGTGGCTCCGGAGGTGGCGGACCGGGCTGCGCCGGGGCGGCCGGCCCGTGCTCCGCCGACTGGTCGGCCGGTCCAGACTCAGCCGACTGGCCGGCCGCCTTCAGATCCCGCAACCGCTGCCGCAGCCAGGGCAGCAACGGCCCGGCGAACGCCACGGTCATCACGGCACCGCCGGCCAGCAACTGCCACAGCGCGCCCGGCACGGTACGCACCACCAGCAGGCCGAGCGCCACCGCAGGCACCGCCACGACCAGCGGCAGCACCAGCGCACCGGCCAACGCCCGCAGCCGGACCCCGTGGCGACGCAGCGCGACCGCGTACATCGGCAGGATGAGCAACGCGCAGACCAGCGCATGCCCGACGCCGGCACCGACCAGGCCGTACCAGCGCACGCCGAAGATCACCGCGGGGAAGAGCGCGGCCAGCCAGACCACCTGGGCGACGAACAATGCCCGGCTCGCACCGACCGCGATCAGGAAGGTCGCCACCAGGTCGAACAGCACCCGGAACGCCCCGAAGAAGGCCAGACCGGCCAGCGCGTCGGCCGCCATCGACCAGCGTTGGCCGTACAGCAACGGCACCACGACACTGGCCAACCCGGACAGCAGTACGCCGACGAGCAGCGCGACGGTCCAGGTCAACGCGGCGGCCGAGACGAATCCGGCGGCCTTACGCCGGGGGTCGGTCACGGTGGCGAAGGCCGGCAGTGCCACCGCCCGGATCGCCACCCCGAGGGCGCTCATCGGCCAGGTGGAAATGTTGAACGCCAGGGTGTAGAGGCCGAGCATCACCGTTCCTGCGGTGGCCCCGACGGTCAGGTGACCGACGTTCATCACCACCCAGGACAGTACGTTGGCGCCAGCCAACGGCACGCCGAACCGGATCAGGCTGCGGGCCACCGCCGGGGCGAACCCGAACGTCGGCCGGGACCGGGTCAGGACGAACTGCATCACGGTGACCATCGACTGGGCCACCACCCGGGAGATCGCCAGCGACATCGCTCCGAAACCGAGCAGCACCAGGGCGACCGTGACGGTGGTGCTCACCACCAGGCTGGCACCGTCGAGGCCGAGCTGGGCACGTTGGCGGAACTCCCGCTGCATGACCGCGTACGGCACCACCGACAGGCCGCTGAGCACCAGCGTCAACGACATCACCTGCACCACCGGGGTGGCCTGCGGGCTGTCCATCGCCGCCGACACCGGCCCGGCCGCCATCGACATCGCACCGGCCAGGCCCAGGCTGGTCAGCAACGAGATGGTAGTGACGGTGCCGGCGCGGCCCTGCACCCCGTGCCGGATGATGTCCGCGCTCATCCCGAGGTCGGCCAGGGACATCACGATGGTCTGCACGGTCAACGCGACCGCGAAGACGCCGAACTCCTCCGGGGCGAGCAGCCGGGCCAGCAGGACGCCGACACCGAGGCTGCCGATCCGCAGGGCGATGCTGTTCAGGGTGCTCCACGCGAGGGCGCGCTTGACCCGGGCACCGAGCGGGGCCGGTGCCGCTGCGTCAGCTGTCACTGCCGCTCCCGGCCCCGGTCCGGCCGGCGGCGAACCGCTGCCGGGCCAGGCTCGCCTTGAAGTTCAGCAGATGGGCGGTCGGATGTGCCATGGCTCCGGCCCGGCGCGGCAGGTTCAGCCGTTGCTGCACCGCGCGGGCGTAGATGTCCGTCTGCCGCCGGCCGGCGGCCTGCAGGCTGAACCGTTCGACGACGGTACGGCGGCCGAACTCGCCCAGCTCGGCCCGCTGCCGGGGGTCGGCGGTGCCGAGTTCGGTGAGCGCGGCGGCGACCCGGTCGGTGCCGTCGGTGCCGTCGCCGAGGCCGTAGAACCCCTGATCGAGAAAGACCGGCAGGGTCTGCGGGGTGAGCGGCAGCCAGAACCCCTGCTCGCCCTGCACGACGACGGGCTTGGCGAAGGCCATCGCGCGCAACGCCGACGACCCCATGCCGATGACGATGTCGGCGGCGGCGTACGCGTCGTGCGGGTCGAGCATCGCGCCGGTGAGGGTGACCACCTCTGCGCCCCGCTCGGCGTTGGCCTTGTCGGCCGTCTGCTGGATCTCGGCGCGGGCCTCGCCGTCACCGACGATCAGCAGCCGCATCCGCAGCGCCGGGTCGATGCCGACCATCGCCCGGGTCGCGGCGAGCAGTCCTTCGAGTTTGAGTGCCGCCGCCAACCGGGAAACCGACACCACGGCGATCTCGTCGGCGGCGATGCCGAGGGCACGCCGGGCCGGCCCGGGATCGGCGACCGGGGCGTTGGCGTCGGTGTCGATGGGCGGTTCGATGACGTGCACCTCGGTCCGGTGCGGGCGTTCCTGGGCGGCGATCTGCTCGGTGCCGACGATCAGCGGCAGGTGCCGGGGCACCCAGGCCGGGACCTCCATGGAGAGCACGGTGACCACGAGCGGCACCCCCTGGCGCAGGTACGCGCCGTAGGCTGCCTCCAGGCTGGGCGCCCACTCGTAGGCGTGGACCAGGTCGATGCGGCGGTGCCGGACCACGGCGGCGATGGCGGCGACGTTGCGCGGTGACGGCGCCTCGCCCTTCGGTGGGGCCTGGACGAACTCCAGGCCCCACTCGTCGACCATGCTCCGCAGCTCGCCGTCCGGGCCGTAGATGATCACCTCGTGCCCGAGCCCGGCCACTGTCGCCGCGATCTCGATGGCGTTGATCTGGCTCCCGCCGATCTCCATCGTGTGCAGGCAAGTGAGGATACGCACCTAGTGTCCCTTTCAATCGCGGCGAAGCCGCCCTGCCGATGATTCAACGGCTTCGCCGCGACTGTCCTCAAGAGTTAGGCGTGAACACGACATCTACCCAGTAGTTGTGGTTGACCGACTGGCCGGGGAACACCCAGCCGTACGGGTCGTAGTGGTACGCACCCCCGCCGACCAGCACATGCAGTGGCGAGCGGTCCAGCTCGGCTTCGGCGAACTGGTTGGCGGTCACGGCGTACTGGCCGACCGACGTGTGGTATGAGGCCACATAGGTGGTGTTCGCCACAATGGGCACCGGCTGGTCGAAAGTGACCGTCTGCCAGCCGGATTCCGTCTCGTCGGTGAACTCCGCCGTCGCCAACCGGACACCTTCCGCCGTCCAGAGCGAGCCACGGTGCGTACCGGTGTTGGCCGGGCCCTTGTAGAACCGGACACCGGTGATCTGGCCGGCGACGTCGGAGCGGAACCGCACCCCTACCTCAACCGCGTCCTCGTCGGCCCAGTTCACCGCCGCGGGCACGTCTTCCGGGCCGAAGATGCTGACCGGTGGCGCCGACGGGTCGGGGCTCGGGGTCGGCTCAGGGCTCGGCGACGGCGAGCCGGTCGGGGTCGGCTCCACGGTCGGACTCGGCTCGGTCGACGGCGATGGTCCCGTCGACGGCGTCGGCGACGGTCCGGCCGGTGACGGACTGGTGGTCGGCGTGGGGTCGGGGTCGGCCCCACCGGCACCGGGGACGTACAGCGGGTCGACCCAGTAGTTCGCCGAGTTGTACGTCCCGGTGGGGAACCCGCCGCCCGAGCCGTACCGGTAGACACCGTTGTCCCCCGCCGGGGCACTCAACTGGCCACGGCTGTAACCGGAGTTGAAGAACCCGGCATCGAACGCGTAGTTGCCGTTCGGCGCGTAGTACGACAACACGTACGTCGTACCCGCCGACACCGCCACCGGCTCAGCGAACGCCGCCGCCTGCCAACCCGCACCCTCACCCTCCGGGAACGTCACCTCCGCCAACGGCGCACCACCACCGACCGGCCACAACCGGCCGACCTGGCCACCGGTGTTCCCCGGCCCCCGGTAGAACCGCATCCCGACCACCTCACCGTCCACCGACGGGGTGAACTTGACGCCCACCTCCACCGGCTCGCTCTCACCGACCGACGACTGCTGCGGGACCGCGTCCGGCTCGAACAGGGTCACCACGTCGTCGGAGAAGGTCGTGGTGAACGACCAGGTGTGCGGCTGCGCCATCGGCACCCCGCCGCTGCTGGCCCGTACCGAGGCGGTGTAGGTGTGCAACGACTGCAGCGCGGTGTCCGGGGTGAACGTCGCGAGTCGAGTCGTCTGGTCGTAGGCCACCGTGCCGGCGACCGGCTCGGCCGCCGCGTCGAACAGCTCGAACTCCAGCGACGACTCGTCGATGTCGATGTCGAAGTGGGCGGAGGCCACCACCTCGGCCGCCACGCCGGTGGCCCCGGACGTCGGTACGGTCGCGGTGACCGCCGGTCCGACCTCGCCCGGCCTGCCGGTCGGCGACGGGGATGGTGTCGGCTCCGAGAGCGTATCGGTCGGCAGGAAGTACGGGTCGATCCAGTAGTTCGCCGCACCGTACGTCTGGGTGGGGAAGCCACCGCCGACGTTGTAGTTGAACACGCCGTTGTTCTCCGTCGGGGAGCTCAGCGGGCCACGGCTGTAGCCGGAGTCGAAGAATCCAGGGTCGTAGGCGTAGTTGCCGTTCGGTGCATAGTACGACAACACGTACGTCGTACCCGCCGACACCGCCACCGGCTCGGCGAACGCCGCCGCCTGCCAACCCGTACCGCCGCCCTCCGGGAACGTCACCTCCGCCAGCGGCGCACCACCACCGACCGGCCACAACCGACCGACCTGACTACCCACGTTCCCCGGCCCCCGGTAGAACCGCATCCCGACCACCTCACCGTCCACCGACGGAGTGAACTTGACGCCCACCTCCACCGGGTCGCTCTCCCCGACCGAGGGATGTTGCGGGACCACGTCCGGCTCGAACAGGGTCACCACCTGATCGGAGAAGCTCGAGGTGAACGACCACGAGTACGGCGCGTTCATCGGCACGTCGGCGTCGTCACGTGCGGTAACCGTCGCGGTATACGTCGTCTGCTCGGTCAGCGGCACCACCGGGGTGAAGGTGGCCCGGCGGGCCGCGGCGTCGTAGCTGACGGCACCGGGCACCGGCTCGTCGGCCGGGCCGACCAACGTGAAGTCGATGCTGGCCTCGTCGACCGGCTTGCTGAATACGGTCGACGGGGTCACGTCAGCCGGCACGTTAGCCGCGTCCGCGATCGGCACCGTCGACGACACCGTGGGTGGCGCGTCGTCGGCGGTCACGAAGGTCACGTCGGCGTAGTAGTTGGTCGAACCCCACGAGTTGTTCGGGAAGCCCGCCTCGTCCTCCCGGTAGACGCCGTTGCCCACCGTGCCTTCGGTGGCGGGCGCCAGCAGCGGGCCGGAGACGTGGTCGGTCAGGAAGTAGCCGCCGTCGCTGGCGTACCGGCCTTCCGGCGCGAAGTAGGAGACCACGTAACTGGTACCGGCGGAGACCGGGACCGGGGTCGACAGGCTGACCTGCTGCCAGCCGGTCTCGGTCTCGTCTGTGAACACCGCCGTGGCCAGCACCGAACCGCCGTTGGTCCAGAGCGTGCCCCGGTGCTCGCCACCGTTGCCCTCGCCCTTGTAGAAACGCAGGCCGGTGATCAGACCGTCGATCTGGGGGGTGAACCGCACGCCGACCTCGACCGCCGGCTGGGTGCTCAGCGGCTCGCCGTCCGGTCGGCCGTTGTCGGTCTCGACGAACGCCGGGGTGTCCGGCACCGCCTGGCCGAACAGCGAGTACGGCCCGGATACCGACAGGGCGACCGGGTCGGACGGGGCGCCGATGTTGCCGCTGTCGTCGACTGCCCGCGCCAGCACCACCTGCGAGACGGTGTCGGTGGGCAGGAACTCGTACGTCCAGGAATGCGTACCGGTGGTGGCCGGGTGCCAGGTGCCGCCGCCGTCGGTGGAGACCTCGACACCGGCGACCAGCCCGCCGCCGGCGTCGGACGCGGTACCGGTGACCGTGACCGGCGCGCCGTGGGCCACGGCGCTGCCGTCGGTCGGTCCGGTGATCGTCACGTTGGGCGCCAGAGCGTCGGCGGACTCACCGGTCACCACGATCCCGCTCATCGGGGTGGTCGGGGCCGCGCCCATGTCGGCGAAGAGATTGACCGTGGCCTGCTGGATCGCGTCGTCGGCCGGCGCACCCGAGCCGCCGTCGTGGTAGGCGTCGAGCCCCCACGCCCACTGGATGGTGCCGGCGCCGAAGACCAGCGCACCGCTCGGCGCCCGGTACATCGTCATGTGGTGGGTGGTCTCCCCCGGCTTGTTCTCCGGGCCGTAGCCGACGAGGTACTCGGGGGTGTGGCCGGTCGTGGTGGAGAGCCGGAAGGTGCCGGCCGGCCGGAAGCCGTTGTCGAGATCCTCGTTGGACTCGTAGCCGACGGTGTGCGGTGCCAGGGTGGCGGTCTGGCCTGGAGCCAGCTCGGCCACACCGGTGTGCCGCCAGAACCGCAGTCTGCCCTGCTCGGCGGGGACCTGCATGGCCAGGTCGGTGTTGTTGGCCATGTAGAGGTTGCCGACCAGCGCGTTCTCCGGCTCACGCAGCTCGCCGGTCGGGAAGCGCGGGTCACGCCACACGCCGGTCCACTCGTCCGACGGGTCGATCCGCGCGTTGTCCCAGGTCTCCTTGTAGCAGACCAGCGTGCGGTACGGCGTACCGTTGCCGTCGACGCTGTCCTCCCAGCGGACCTTCCAGTAGACCTCATTGCCGGTGAAGAACGCCAGGTGCACCCCGGCGTCGCGGGCCGCCTCGACGTTGGCCCGCTGCTGCGGCGACCAGTACTCGTCGTGCCCGACGGAGACGTACACTTCGTGGTTGAGCAGCGACTCACCACGGACATCCGCGTCGAGCCCACTGATGTAGCTGACGTCGTATCCGTTGCGCTCCAGGAACCGGATCATCGGATACTCGTTGGCGAAGAGGAAGTCGCGCCCCTGCTGAGCGCCCCGGGTGGCGAACGGCCGGTTGTAGCTGAGCTTGTAGGCGCGGTATGTCGGGCCTTCCCCCCAGTAGAAGTCCGCACCGCCGTAGCGGTTGTACGCCTGCCAGGTGGTGTCGGAGGTCTGGAACACCAACTTCGAGGTGCTGGTGTCGTCGCGCACGATGAACGGGATGTGGCTGTCGCCGCCGGTGTCCGAGCGGACGAGCCGGGCGATGTAGACCCCGGAGACGGCGTCGACCGGTACGTCCCAGGTTGCACCGACCTGCCAGGTGCCACAGTCGAAGATCTGGGTGTCGGTGGCGTGCACACAGTCAGCGTCGGCGTTGGCCGCCAACGGCAGGCTCGGGGTCAGGGTCGCCCACTCGCGTGCGCCGTCGCCGCCGTACCAGCCGAGCCGGTAGACCTTGATCGTGTACGCGGACGCCTCGGTGCGCACCTTGAAACCGATTTGTTCCCCGGCGTTCACGCTTATCGAGGTTGCGAAGCCCTGGATCGTGGGGTCACCGACCCCGGAGATGTCCCACACCGAACTCGGCGTTCCCGACTTGCTGTTCTCACAGGCGATCACGTTGATCGGAGGTGCGCATGGATCGGTGGACGCAGATGCCGCCGGCATCGCGATCATCAGGGTCGCCATCATGACGATGGCGGTCGCGACGGCGACGAAGTGCCGCCGGCCGCGATCTACAAATTGAGATACGCCCGCTCTCACCGAATGTCCCTTCAGGAGCCAGCCCGACGCGATACCGCGTGCCTCCCCCAGCTACGCAGCGCCGACGCTACCAGCGTGAGTCAACCTCACAACCGGGCATGTATCTGACCCTCGGCGCGACCCGGACAGCCCACCCATCACCCATTCGGACAACCGGGCCCAGGGCAACGCGTAATGATCCGCATTCACACGGTTAGTTGATAGACGTTCTTTGAGATGTCGGATCGACGACCGGGGTGGCCAATGAACCGGGTTTCTCGGGCACCGGCACCGGCTTCGTTACGAACCGAACCACCGGGGCGTGGACGTCCGCACCCGCAACGCCGGGTGACTAAGCCGCCACACAGCACCGCACATGCCCACCATCAACGACATCGCGGTAGCGTAGGTACTGAAGCTCAGCGAGTCGAAGGTGAAGCCTGCCGCGATCGCGACCAGCTGCACCGCGACGAGGATCGAGCATAGGTGCCGGTCACGCTCCGACGTCGACCTGCGCCGGGCGAGTAGCGCGACGACGATCGCGGTGACGTGCAGCGCGGCGAGCACCACGACCCCGATCACCCCGTTGGTCAGGGCGAAGGCCAGCCACTGGTTGTCGAGGTACTGGTACTGCGGGGACACCCACGTCCCGGTCCCCCGCCCGAACCACGGTCGTTGGGTGAAGTAGTACCCGACCATGTCGTACCGCTCGGTCCGCGAGGTGATGCTCGGGTCTGTGCTCGCCCCGAGGAACATGTTGGTGATCGTGGTGACGAGTGACGGCTTCGCCACCGCCATTCCGGCGAACATGACCAGACCCAGCGCCATCATGTTGTAGCGCATCCGCCACGCCCAGCTGGGCATCAGGACGAGCAGCACGATCGCCAACGCCACGAATCCGGTCCGGGACATCGTCGCCGGGATCGCCGCTGCGATGAGCAATGCCAGGAATGCGAACATCTGCCGTTGTCGGGAAGTAGCCGAAAAACGTGCAAAGTGGATCGCGAACGGCAGCGCCATCGCCATCAACAGACTGAACTCGATGTAGTGGAAGGTCGTGCTGGGCACCCGTACGCCGCCGCCACGAATCTCCAGGCCGACGACCCAGCCTTTCATCTGCAAACCAGGCACCCGCATGTACTGGGTAAGATCAAAGTACAAGAACGCCTGAATCAGCCCGACCACGGCGACGAAGGCACAGCAGTAGACAAACACCCGCAATACGCCGTCAAGACGGTCCCAGTTGGGCATGCCGTCGGCGGTCAACAGGATCACCCCGGAGATCGCCGCTGCGGTCAGCATCCAGCGGTCCGCCGAGTTCGCCTCCATCACGGTCAGCCCGCGGAGGAAGCCGACCGCGTACGACAGCAGCATCGACAGCAGGAAGGCCAGGATCGCCCAACGCAGCGGTTGCGGTCCGGTGAGCACCAACCGCGAGTTGAGCCGGGCCGTCATCCACCAGAACCACATCAGGATCGCCACGACCAACGCCGGGCGCCCCAGATCGGTCATTCCGGGCAGAATAAGGTGCGACGGGATCAGTGTCAGCAGACAGACCATCAGCGACAACATGACCGGCGCGTCGATCCTGGTCAGCCTGCGGCGGGTCACATAAGTGCGCTCGCTGATCCATGCCGGTTCGAGGTCTGCCGGGTGAACCCCGGACGACATCACCGGGTCCTGCCCTCGGTCATCGTGCCTGGCTGCCGTTCTTGGACGTCTCCGACGGCGTCCACTGCTCACGGCCAGCACCGGCCTTGGGCAGGATTATCGTCGCGTCGTCACGGACCGCGCGAATCACTGCGGTCTCGTCGTTGGCCGACGGCGTGACCGGCTGCTGGGTGGCTGGCTGCGGCTGGGGCGGCTGTTGCGGGCCAGCTGACCGTTGCTGCGTGGGCAGCTGCGAGCCGGAGGCCTCCCCGTCAGCATTGTCGGCCCGGTCGTCGACCGCCCGGAAGGTCAGCGAGCCACTACCAGCGGGCCCGCCGATCTGCACCGGACCGCCGACCAGCCCGCTACCGGCCACCGGTGCCTCACCCGGCGACGGCTCGGCGCCTCGATGCTCATCCGGACGGCTCGTTGAACGGCTCTCCTGGCGACCCTGCGAGGCGTTGCCGGAGCTGTAGACACCGCCGGACTTGCTCGCCGCCACGCCGTCGCGGTCACTCGCCCGCGGGCTCGGGACCGGCTGTGGGCGCGACACCGACCGCGTCTGATCGGTCCGCCCGGACATCGGTGGAATGGTGATCGTCTCGTCGGTGCCGGTGGTGACCGGCGCAGCAGCCACTGGACGGGGCCGGCGCCGCCGTAGCAGTCCGTCGATCCCGATGGTGAGCGCCGCGCTGAGCAGGACGCCGACCCCGGCGACCGCGATCATCGCCCGGTTGACCTTGGAATTGGCCTCCTGGATGTTGTCACCCCGGTCGAGACGACGTGCGGTGATGAAGCTCTCCTCGTTCGCGCCGTAGTCGGCCTGCAGCCCGACCACGCTCGCCTCCAACCGGCGCACGACCTCCTCGGTCGTCTCGGTGGCCTGCTCCTCGGACTCGCCGACCACCTCGATGGTCATGATCGGCTGCTGGTTGTCGAGGGTGATCGCGACGCTCTCGCTGAGACCGGCGGCGTCCAACTGCTTGAGCACGGCCTGGTCCTGCACCGTAAGGGCGGCGGCCCGGCTCAGCGACCCCAGCCCCAGCTCCAGCCAGGGGTTACGGGGAGTAGTAGGGGCATCCTCGTCCGGGGCGGTGTTGGCTGCGGTGGGCGGGATCAGCTGAACGTATGATGTCGCGATATAGTCCGGTTCGACGCTCATTCGGGTCCATCCGGCAGCCGCGACCGAGATGAGCAGCAGCGGTGCCGCGATGTACCACCGCCGGAACAGCAGTTTGGTGAGATCCCAAAAGTCCACTGCTGTCCTTCCATTGGGTGGCGAGGTCGGGGCGCTCGTCTTCCATCGTATGGCCAGCCGAGAAGCATGAAGGTACGGCGTGGGACGTGGAGGCCCGCGCCGGGGTTCAGTGTCCGGGCCGTGCGGGCACCTCCGCAAGCCTCCGGTCGCCGCCCCATCCCGGACATATGTCCCGTTACGCCACACCGAACGACCGAGCAGTACCGAGAGTCACCAACGCGACACCTCCGGCCCCCACCGTCAGGGGGACATACCAGTGGGCCGGGTGGATGCCCAGGGCGTCCACCCGGCCCGTCGGATCGAACCTTACGGCGTGATCTTGTAGATGTGGTAGGTGTGCTCCGCAGCGAAGGTGTCCCGGATCGCACCACCGCTGATCGGCAACGAGCGGTTCTCGAACAGCACCTCGGCGGTGTCACCGGTCACGCCGGGCGGCAGGGCCAGCGAGTGGTCACCAGTCGGGGTGTCCTTGCCGACCATGGCGAAGACGTAGAACGAGCCGTCGTGGGCCTTGAGCATCGTGTCCAGTCCGTTGTTGAACTCCCACTCGTAGGACTGGGTGTTCAGCACCGGCGCCAGGCTGGTGATGCGCTTGTTCACCTCGGCGACGGCCGGACGGACCGCGTCGCCACACCGCTCCCGCAGCACGTGTTGCGAGAGGCACGGCCCGCCGAAGTTGTGGTTGAAGTACTGGATCCCACGAGCCTCGTTGATCACCGAGTTCATCACCGCACCGGTGACCTGCTCACCGGTGATGGTCGGCGCCCAGTCCTCGGTGAACGGGTGCCCCACCTCGACGAAGGCCCAGACCGGCTGTCGCTTGCCGTCCATCGCGTCGAGTTCACGCATCCGCTGCATGGTGAGCCCGTAGTTGGCCGCCCGCCGGCAGTTGTCCTTGTTCACGCCGTACGTCGGGCCTTCCGCCGGAGCGGTGCAGACATGCGGGTCGGTGTACCAGTAGATGTCGTTGGAGACCACCGAGCTGAAGCCGTTGACGAACTTGCTGGCGTCGGAGTCGGACTGCCAGAACATCACGCCCTTGCCGTAGTTGGCGTAGCGCAGCCCGCGGTCACCGGACGGGACGGTGGCCGACTCCTTCTTCATCACGTCCAGTCCGCAGCCGTCCCGGCTGGAGGTGCAGATCGGGCCTTGGCCGGGGTAGTTGCCGGTCCAGGTACCGTTGCCCGGCCCGCCCCACATGTCCGCTTCATCACCGATCACCCAGCCGACGCTCTCGTTGCCGCGGTCGCTGAACGGCTGCGGGATGAAGGCGTACATGTCGTTGCGCCTGATCAGCGAGACATCCGACTGGTCGGTCAACATGACGTAGGTGTTCAGACCGGCCGCCTTGTCCCGGTCGATGTCCTGCTGGGTGTACACACCCTCGTACCAGACGCCGATCGGGAAGAAGGACGGGTCGGTCCAGCCGGACGCCCGCGCCTGCGGGAAGTTCGCGTAGAAGGCCGGGCCGCCCTCCCAGGGCACCCGGGGCAGGTCGAGTACGGCCGGCGTACCGCTGGTCGGCGAGGCCGACGGGCTGGCCGACGGCGTAGCGGTCGGGCTGGCCGACGGCGACGGTGTCGGCGACGGCTCGGCGGAGGCCGTCGGGGACGGCGTCGGTTCCGGCTGTTGCGACCCGGTCGGCTCGAAGGCGAGGTCGACCCAGTAGTTGCTGGCCTTCCAGGTCTGGCGGGGGAAACCACCCGATCCGTACGCGTAGACGCCGGCGGTGCCGTCGGCCCGCAGCGGCCCGGCGGACACCGGCCGCTCGAAGTAGCGCTGGGTGGCCCGGTACCGGCTGGTGTGGTAGGAGGCGACGTACACCTCGCCCGCCTCGACCTCAACCGGCTCGGGCAACGCGACGTGCTGCCACCCGGAACGGGACTCCCGCTTCGGTACGGCGGTCGCCAGTCGCTCGCCGTCCGCGGTCCACAGGTTGACCCGGTGTCGACCGCGGTCCCCCTTGGCCTTGAGGAAACGCACCGCGGTGACCACCCCGTCGCGGTCGGCGGTGAAGCGTACGCCGAGCTCCACCGGCCGGGTGTCCGGGTCGACCGGCACCCGGGACACGTCCGTCTCGGCGAACAGGGTGAAGCCGTCGACCTGCTCCCCGGCGACCGACGCGGTGACCACCGTCGCGGTGGCGAGGAAACTGGCCACCACCGCGCCGATCATCACCAGCCGACCGCGACGGCCGGTGGGGCGACGCAGCATCCGCCGCCGGCCACGACCAGACCCGGCCACGCTCGCGTGCCGGCCGGTCGCGACCGGCCCGCTCTCCGCGGTGGGGCGCGGCGACGGACGACCGGGCCGCCGGGCGCGCGGTGACCCGGGTAAACCGGACGAACTACCCGTGGACGACCCCGGGAACGGCTCGTCCCGCCCCCCGTCCGGCTCGAAAGAATCCTTGCTTACCACGAGATGTACACCTCTCGGGACATGGTCCGTTGTCGGTATTGCGTTCGGCGGATCTCCCCCAGGCATCCCCGTCCCGACGGTACGCAGCGAACTACGCCGCCCGATCGGGGCCAAGGCTGACGTTAACCCAGGCCACGGACCCGCCCAAGGAACTTAATGCTCTCTTATGGCAAACCGGCACGACCCTGAGCCCACTCGCCGCCGAGGTGAATGGCGAAGTTCACTCACCTCACACATCGACAGATCGAGATCGTTTACCGGGCTCTCGGACCGGATCCGAAGGCGTCGACCGCCGATTGTGGATCAGCGGTACCACCGCTCGGCACCCCACCGGTGGGCCGCCCCCAACCGGAACGCACGCTCCATCCAGGAGAACGCCGCCTCAACTCTGCGGCAACAGTGATCGCCACATAACAGAACGCTGCCGGAACAAGATGCGGCGCGGTGAGAACAACCCGCCGCAACCAGGACCACGGGCGGGAACCGGGCACCGGATCGAGTGCCAACTCAGCGCCTCGCGGATCCGTTCGGACGAACTCCCAGAACTCGGCGTTACCGGCACGAGATCTGGCCACTCGCCGGACCAGCTCACCCGTGCGCCGCGGTGCCACCACCCGTACGGGCAGGTCAACATCCCGCTTCTCGTCGGCGCTGACCACCGCGTCGAGAAACATGTCGTCGGCAATAATGTCCGGAAAATTGGTGAATCGCTCCCGTGCGGCGGCGGAGATCGCGATCAACCCACGGCCGAAGAGGCGGCCACTGAATATCGGCAACCGCGCATTGATCGCGTAGTAGCCACGCACCGGCCAGGTACTCGCGGAGGTGTCGATCACGGGTCGTGGCGCCGCCGCCTCCACCCCGGGTTCGGCGATCGCGGCGGCCAGCGCGCGTAGAAGTTCCACCGGTACCGCGATGTCCGCGTCCAGATAGATCCGGACGTCCCCCCCGGCGATCTCGTCGGCGGCGTTGAGCGCGGCAATTTTCGACGGCGTGGCGATCTCCAGCACCCGGGCACCGCACGACCGGGCGACCGCCGCCGTCCGGTCGGTGCAGCCGTTGGCGGCCACGATGATCTCGACGTCCGGCCCGAAGGATGGCGATTCGGTCATTGCACGCAAGACCGGGCCAATCCCTTCTTCCTCGTTGAAGGCCGGCATGATGACGGTAATCTGCACAACCACGATGCTTCCATTCACGGACGATGCGACAACCAGTCGAATGGGCAACCTCACTATCGCCTAGCTGACACCGATTGGACCATCCGGTGGACCACCACGCCGAGTACGGTGCAGCTTGTGCCTCGTGACCAGTACCCCGTTACCGTAAATAGGCATCGGATCACTCTAAGCAATGTCGCCTTTGATCCCGTTCGAGAAGAAGACGTCATTCGCCATGTCATCGCCGCACTAGACGCAGGCTCCGGCGGCCAGATCATTACCCCGAACGTGGACATTCTGCGCCGCGCCAACCGCGAAGAGGAGTGCCACGGGCACATAGAGTCATCAACTCTGGTGGTAGCGGACGGTGCGCCACTGATCTGGGCCAGCCGGATCGGCGGTGACCCGCTGCCGGCCCGGGTCCCCGGATCCGACCTGATCTGGAGCCTGTCCCGGGCGCTCGGCGAACAGGGCCGGTCGGTCTACCTGCTCGGTGGTGAGCCGGGCACGGCGGTGCAGGCCGCCGCCGTACTCCGTCGCGAGTTCCCCCAGCTCACCATCGCCGGCCAGCTCAGCCCGCCGTTCGGGTTCGACCGGTCCGAGGAACAGCTCAGCCAGATCTGCACCGAGGTGGCCGCCGCCCGACCGGACCTGATCTTCGTCGGGCTCGGCTTCCCCAAACAGGAACGGCTCATCGCCCGGCTCCGGCCGATGCTGCCGAACACCTGGTTCATGGGTTGCGGAGCGGCGATCGGCTTCGTCGCCGGGGTACACCGTCGGGCCCCCCGCTGGATGCAACGCATTGGGTTGGAGTGGATGCACCGGCTGCTCCGCGAGCCACACCGGCTCACCCGCCGCTACCTGCTGCACGACGTACCGTTCGCGCTGCAGCTGCTCGGCGGCAGCGTCCGAACCCGGTTGCGGCGCGGCGACCAGGCCACGAACACCGGCAGCGGATCTGCGCTCCCGCCGACCCGGCACATCCCGGCCCCCCGGGACGGCCAGAGCAGCCAGGGCAGCCAGGGCGGCCAGAGCAGCCAGGACAGCCGGGGCGCCAACCGTCCCGACCCGGTCGGCTCCGGGAACCACCCGTGAGCCGCCCCGACGTCTCGGTCGTCATCGTCTCGTACAACACGAGCCAACTGATCGTGCGCTGCCTGACCGAGCTGTACGCGAGCCTGACGCCGGACGTCACAGCCGAGGTGGTGGTGGTCGACAACGCCTCCACCGACAGCTCCGCCGACACCATCGCCGAGCGGTTCCCGCAGGTCCGCCTGGTACGGCTGACGGAGAACGTCGGGTTCGGCCGAGGCATCAACCGTGGGGCGGCGGTCAGCACCGGGCGCTACCTGCTCTGCCTGAATCCGGACACGGTTCCGGTCGGCCATCCGGTCAACGAACTGGTCACCTTCGCCGACCGGCACCCCGGGCACGGCCTGTACACCGGACGCACCCTGCACCCCGACGGCACCGACGACAACTACTCCTGCTGGGGCATGCCCACGGTGTGGAGCATCTTCGGCTTCGCCAGCGGGCTGTCGACCGCGTTCCGCGGCCGGGCCTGGGCGGATCCGGAAGCGCTGCCCGGCTACGACCGCAGGTCGGTACGCGAGGTGCCGGCGCTGTCCGGCTGCATGCTGCTGATCGAGCGCGAGCTGTTCGGCCGACTCGGCGGCTTCGACCCGCAGTACTTCCTCTACAGCGAGGACATCGACCTCAGCACCCGGGCCAGGGCGCTGGGCGCCCGACCGGTGCTGACCCCGACCGCTCAGGTGGTGCACCTGGTCGGCGCCTCGTCCAGCTCCGAGGGGCAACGGATCCGGATTCTGCGCGGCAAGGCCACCTACGTCCGGCGGCACTGGTCGCCGCTGCGGGCCTGGACCGCCGTCCGGCTGCTGGTCGCCGGGGTCGGTCTACGGGCGGTGGGCAAGACGCTGCTCGGCCGGGACCGGTCCCGGGGCGTCGACTGGATCGAAGTCTGGCGTTCCCGCCGCGACTGGGCCGCCGGCTACCCGTCGGTCGAGGAGGATCGGCCGACCACCGAACGGCTCGAACCGGCCGGCTGACCGCCCCGGATGACCTACCCTGCGGGCACGTCGTGCGTGGGCCGCACCCGTGCGGTCACCCGCCGTCGGCCTGCCGTTGCGGCGGCCCGGCGACCGGGACGTCGGCGAACGCCGCTACCGTCCGGTCGGCGTACGCGTTGGCGTCGCCGTACTCCATCGGACCGTCCCAGCTGGTCGGCAGCGGCACCGTGACCTGCGGCGCGACCCGACGGACCACCTCGTCGAGCACCCGCTCCACCTGGCCGACCCAGAGATGGCGGGCACCTGCGACCCCGACCACCTCCGCCTGTCCGACCACAGCGAACCGCCGGGTCGCCTCGTCCGGCCGCAGGTAGTCGTCCAGCTCCGGAACCAGCGCGGTGAGTGGCTTGCCGGACGCCGACCAGGTGGCCAGGTCGGCGTCGGTGGCGAAGCGCAGCGGCGGCGACAACAGGATCGCGCCCTCGACCGCCGGGTCGCAGCCGTAGCGCAGGGCCAGGTCGGTGCCGAACGACCAGCCGAGCAGCCAGATCCTGGGTAGCTCGGCGAACTCTGCGTACTCGATCGCCGCCGCGACGTCAAACCGCTCCCCCTCGGCCGAGTCGAAGCTGCCGCCGCTGGTGCCGCGCTCGCTGCTGGTGCCCCGGGTGTTGAACCGGAGCACGGCCACGTCGGCCAGCGCCGGCAGCCGCCAGGCGGCCTTGCGGAACACGTGGCTGTCCATCATTCCGCCGTGGGTGGGCAGCGGATGCAGGCAGACCAGCGTGGCGACCGGCGGACGATCGGCTGGTAACGCCAACTCACCGACGAGGGTAAGCCCGTCGGCGGTGTGCAGCTCGATGTCGCGGCGCTCGGCGGGCAGGATCGACATGGACCGGATCGGCTCGCTCACCCGGCCAGTCTCGCACTGCCCTGACCCGCCGGACCGTCGGGGATCAGCCGTAGCGGGGCGCGGAGCGGGATCGCTCGACCGCCGGCCGCCGCTGCTCGCGGGCCCGCCAGCAGCCGGAGTGCCAGTGCCGCCGGTCGGTCAGGTCGCCCCGGCCGTCCGCCGGCCAGGCGACCACGTGCGGCACACCCGGCCGGATCTCCTGCAGACACCCCGGGCAACGGTACGTCTTGGTCGCCGCCGGACCGGGCACCGACCGCACCATCCAGTCGCCGTCGCTGAACGACTGCACGGCGGCGACGCCCCGGCGCACCCGCTCCGGGTCGACCGGCTCGGGCTGGCCGGAATCGCCGTGGCCGGCGCGACCGGCGGACCGGCGGGTCGGACGGTTGCGGCGCGGACTCATGATCGCAAGGGTACGTCGCCGCTGTGGCGCCCTGCTCAGCCGGCGTGGTCGCGGAAACCGCCCCCGGTGCGCCGGCCGAGCCGACCGGCGGTCACCAGGTTGCGCAGCAGCGGGGCGGGTGCCAGCCCGGGCTCGGGCAGCTCCCGGTGGATGGCGGTCTGGACGGCCAGCGCCACGTCCAGGCCGACGGTGTCGAGCAGCTCGAACGGCCCGGCGGGATAGCCACAGCCGAGTTTCATCGCCGCGTCGATGTCGTCCGCCGTCGAATAGTTGCTCTCCAGCATCCGGACCGCGTCGTTGAGGTACGGCACCAGCAACGCGTCGGCGATGAAGCCGGCGCGGTCGCCGCAGGTCACCGCGGTCCTACCGAGTGCCGCGCAGAGTTGGTGCGCGGCCCGCACCGCGCTCGGCGAGGTCCGGACGGTACGCACCACCTCGACCAGGCGGGCCCGCGCCGCCGTACCGCCAACGAAGTGCAGTCCGACCACGTCGGCCGGCCGGCCGGTGGCCATCGCCACGTCGATCACCGGTGCCGTCGACGGGCCGACCACCACCACCAGGTCGACGGCGGCCAGGTCACGCACGGCCTGGTGGTGGTGGTCGGCCGCCGGGACGCCACCGGGGTCGGCCACCGCGACGACGTCGACTCCGGCGGCGGTGAGGACGTCCGCGACGTCGGTCGCGGCGCTGCCCGACCCGACCACCCCGACCGTACGGGGTGCCGGCTCAGCGGCCTCAGCGCCGGCCACCGGGCTGAGGTCGTCCGGGGCGAGCCGCGACGAGCCCGGTGCCTGGTAGGTGTAGAACCCCCGGCCGGACTTGCGGCCGAGCAGCCCGGCGGTGACCATCTGCCGCAGCAGCGGCGCGGCCGCGTGCCGGCGGTCGTGGCCACCACGCTGGTACATCGTCTCCAGCACCTGGTAGGCGGTGTCCAGGCCGATCAGGTCGAGCAGCGTCAACGGGCCCATCGGCAGGCCGTGGCCCTGCTGCATGGCCGCGTCGATGTCCTCCCGGCTGGCGTACCCGGCCTCGTACATCCCGACCGCCTGGTTGAGGTACCCGAACAACAGCGCGTTGGCGATGAAGCCGGCGCGGTCGGTGACGCTCACCCCGACCTTGCCGAGCCGGGCGCAGAGCGACTGGACGTCGCGGGCCACCTCCGGCGCGGTCACCACGGTGCTGATCACCTCGACCAACCGCATCACCGGTGCCGGGTTGAAGAAGTGCAGCCCGATCACCTGGCCGGGACGTTCGGTGGCGACAGCGATCTCGGTGACGCTCAACGACGAGGTGTTGGTCGCCAGGACGGCCCCCGGTGGGCACACCCGATCGAGCTCGGCCAGCAGGCGTCGCTTGAGATCGAGCCGCTCCGGGACCGCCTCGACGGCAAGGTCGACGTCGCGGAGTGCGTCGAGTCCGACCGCGAAGGTCACCCGGGCGTGCAGTGCGTCCCGGTCGGCCGGATCGAGTTTGCCGCGGGCGACGGCCCGGTCGGTGGACGCCGTCAGGTTGACCCGGCCCTTGTCCAGCGCCGCCCCGTCCACCTCGACGGCGACCACGTCGACGCCGTTGCGGGCGAAGACCTCGACAATCCCGGCACCCATCGTGCCGAGCCCCACCACTCCCACGGTGTTGAACTCGCGCGCCATCTGGTCTCCGTCCGTCACCTGCGTCGGCCCCGATGCATGGCGAGTCTGCCACGAGCCGCCGCGCCGCCGCTCAGGAGAGCACCACGACCAGCCAGGTCAACCAGCCGACCAGGAAGATCCCCGCCAGCCCGGCCATCAGCAACGTGCTGGGCCGGCGTCGGGGGCGCATCGGCTGGGTGGGCTCGCCGAGCGCGGTGTGCAGCGGCGAACCCGGCCCGGTGGTCGGGCGCACCGGTGCGCCGGGCAGCGCCGCCGTGGCCGGTCGGGGGATCCGGGTGCCGACCGGGTCGGTGAGCGCCGAGGCCGGGTCGTAGAACCGCAGTTCCACGCCACCGATCCGGATCCGGTCCCCGTCGCGCAGCTCGGTCGGCTGCCGGATACGCAGGTCGTTGACCCAGGTGCCGTTCGTCGACTCCTGGTCGGTCAGCACCGTACGGCCGCCACCGGCGGTTAGCACCGCGTGGCACCGGCTGACCTTGATGTCGTCGATGGTGATGTCCAGGCCGGCGTCCCGACCGATCACCCGTTCCCCGGGGGACAGCCGGTAGCTGGCCCCCGGAGTCGGGCCGGTTATCACCTGAAGGAGAGGTAGCAGCGACTGGTGTTCGGACATCAGCTGGTGAAGTGCCTTCCCCCCTCGACAGCGACGCACGTCGCGCCACCCGTTGCAGCCTGCCAGCTCGCGCCGACCCGGGACATGGTCCCTTGTCCGGTGTTGGCCGCCGGCCGGGTCAGGTCCGCGCCACCGATTCGACGGTGGTCCGCGACAACCGGACACCCGCCCTGACGCCAGGTGGCCAAGGCTGTCATTGCATCGCCAAGAATCGAAGTCTCGCTACCCGCGAGTACCCTTTACGGCTAACCTCGGACAATACTGCGCGGCGGGCAGGCGGAGCGATCCGGGGCCGGTGCGCAGCCGCAGCTGGTGGAGGAGGCCAAGGTGACGGTGGTACGGAACCCAAGCCTGCCGGTGGTCGACGACGGGCACCTTCTCTCCTGCCACCCGGCGACCGGTGCGCAGGTGGGCCGGGTCCCGATCGCCGACCGCGATCAGGTCGCGGCGGCGGTGGCGGCGGCCCGGACCGCCGCCGATTGGTGGGTCGGAATCGGCCACGCGCAACGCCGCCGCCGGCTGCTGCGCTGGCGGTCGCTGCTCGCCACCCGGATCACCGAACTCGCCGATCTGGTCAACCGGGAGTGTGGCAAACCGGTGGCCGAGGCGGTCGTCGAGATCGCCGCCGCGATCGAACACATCGACTGGGCGGCCCAGCACGCCAGGCGGGTGCTCGGGGTCCGGCGGACCCGCACCCGGCTGATCACCGCCGAGTTCAGCGGTCACCTGGAGTACCAACCGCTCGGAGTGATCGGGGTGATCGGCGCGTGGAACTACCCGGTGCTCATTCCGATCGGCCCGATCGCGTACGCGCTGGCCGCCGGCAACACGGTGGTCTTCAAACCCAGCGAGTACACCCCGGTGACCGGACAGTGGCTGGTCGACACGCTCACCGAGGCGGTCGGCGCGGAGTCGGTCCTGACGGCCGTACACGGGCTTGGCGACGTCGGCGACGCGTTGTGCCGGTCCGGCGTGGACAAGCTCTCGTTCACCGGCTCACCACGGACCGGCCGCCTGGTCATGGCGGCCTGCGCCGAGACACTCACCCCGGTGGTGATCGAGGCCGGCGGCAAGGACGCGATGATCGTCGACGACGACGCCGACATCGACGCGGCGGCGGAGGCCTGCGTCTGGGGAGCGATGACCAACGCCGGGCAGAGCTGTATCGGCATCGAGCGGGTGTACGCGCTGGCCCCGGTGTACGACGCGTTCGTCACCGCGGTGGTGGACCGGGCCGGCCGGCTGACTGTCGGTAGCGGGCCGAAGGACCAGGTCGGGCCGATCGCCGTGCCCGGCCAGCTCGACGTCATCCGACGGCACATCGAGGACTCGCTGGCCGCCGGTGGGCGGGCGGTGCTCGGCGGTGCCGCAGCGGTACAGCCGCCGTACGTGCATCCGACCGTACTGGTCGACGTGCCGCCCGACTGCGCCGCCGTCCGGGAGGAGACCTTCGGACCGACCGTCACGATCCACCGGGTCGAGACCATCGACGAGGCGATCACGGCGGCCAACGACACCCGCTACGGGCTGGGCGGCGCGGTCTTCGGCAAGCGGCGGGGGATCGCCGTCGCCCGCCGGATTCGCAGTGGAATGGTGTCGATCAACTCGGTGCTCACCTTCGTCGGGTTCAGTGAGCTGCCGTTCGGCGGAGTCGGCGAATCGGGTTTCGGCCGGGTGCACGGTGAAGACGGGCTGCGGGAGTTTACCCGGTCCAAGGCGATCACCCGCCGCAGGGCACCGTCGCTGCTGCCGACGATGACGTTCGAGCGGACCCCGACCGACGTGGCCCGCATCGTCAAGGTGATCAAGCTGCGGTACGGCCGCGACTGATCGCGGGTCAGCCGGCGATCGGCTGGTGCGCGCCGAGGCTGGCCTGGTCGGCGGCGGTGGTGCCGGCGATCCACCCGGCCCGGTTGTGACCGGCGATCGACCGGCTGGTCACCGTCGGGAAGAGCCGCTCGGTGGCCCGGTCCACCTGCTCGTCGCGGGCCGCCAGCACCGGCACCAGCGCGGTGCCGGTCCGCGCGGCCGCCTCTCGACCGACGTCGTCGGCGGCGGTACGCAACCGCTGCCCGATCCGCACCGCGTACGCCTCCAGGAAGGACTGGCGGAACGACCGGGTGGTCGACTGCCCGCCCCGGCCACGCTGCGGGCCGTTGCGCAGCATCGCCGCGGTGGCCTGTACCAGCAGCGAGGTGTGCAGCAACTCAACCGACTCGCAGTCGGCGGCGAACCCGACGACGGTGGCGAAGCCGAGATTGTTGGACCACACCGACCGGCAGCCGTTCGCCTCGGCGACCTGCTGCAGCAGCAACGCCTTGGCCTGCTCGTACGGTGCTTCCAGACCGATCCGGACGGCCACCGGGTCGACCTGTGGCCCGCCGGCACCGGTCTGCTGCGCGACGAGCAGCGCATGGTCGATGCGGTGCCGGGTCATCAGCTCCTGGGCCTTGGCCGACAGCGCTTCGGCCTCCTCCGCGAATTCGGTCGACTCGGCCTTGGCCAGCAGCGCCCGGATCCGGCCGAGCTGACGCTCGTCCACATCGTCCGTCCCGGCCGCCCCGGAGGGTGCGGCGGGGGTCGGCCGCCGACGCTGCTGCGTCCCGTCGTCACCGGGGCGGACCGTGCCGGGCAGCGGGGCCACCAGCTCCAGTCTCGGCAGGCCGATCAGCAGCCCGGCCACTCGCACCGCGAGCAGCACGGCAGCGGTCCGGTCCAGCTTGACTCCGGCCGCCCAGGCGGTCAGCCGGTGGTCGGGCCGAGCAGCACCCCACACGTCGAGGTCGAGATCACGCAGCTGGCGGTGCCAGCGGTCGGCGACCGTCGCCGGCGCGTACCCGCGCAGCTGCGCCGCGACGTACCCGGCGGTCAGGCTCACCGCCCGCTTGCCGAGCTCGCGGCCGGCCACCCGCAGCACGTCGGCCGGCATCCAGCCGTGGCCCCACAGCCCGGCGGCCACCTGCCGCAACGCCTCGTCTACCGCCTGGTCCACCAGCCGGCCGTCGGCTGCGACCAGCGCGGCCACGCACTCGTCGAGGTCGTCCGGTCGGTCGGCCGTCGCCATTCGGGCCGCCCGGCGCAGCAGCTCGTCGACCCGCTGCGCCTCGGTCGGTGGCTGGTAGAAACCGAACCCGTCGGGGTACGCCGCGCCGGCGGCCTGCGCCCGTTGGCGTTGCCGCTGCTCCCTGGCTTTCTTCTTGGCGGCTCGACGTTGCTGGTTGCGCACACCCATCGGGGAACTCCAGAAGCTCGGTGTCGGAGCTGGTCAAAGTTCGGAGCTGGTCAAAGTTCGGTGCTGGTCCGAAGGTTGCTGCTGGTCGAAAGTTGACGGTGGTCAGAACAGGGTGAGCTCGTCCCGCTCGATGCCCCGCAACTTGTCGTAGTCGACCACCACGCACCGGATGCCGCGGTCTTCGGCCAGCACCCGGGCCTGCGGTTTGATTTCCTGTGCCGCGAAGATGCCGGTCACCGGCGCCAGCAGTGGGTCTCGGTTGAGCAGTTCGAGGTAGCGGGTCAGCTGCTCGACACCGTCGATCTCGCCCCGACGCTTCACCTCGACCGCGACGCTCGCCGCGCCGTCGCGACAGAGCAGGTCCACCGGGCCGATCGCCGTCATGTACTCCCGCCGCACCAGGGTGAAATCGTCACCGAAGGTGGTCGGGTTGGCGGCGAGCAGTTCCTGGAGATGCGCCTCCACCCCGTCCTTGCGCAGACCGGGGTCGACACCCAGGTCGTACGACATCTCCTGGAGAATCTCCTCCAGGGTGATCCGCAGCTCCTCGCCGGCCTTGTTGACCACCCGCCACATGCCCGGCGTCTCCTCCAGCCGGCACGGCGGGCTCATCCAGTTCAGCGGCTTGTACGCCCGATCGTCGGCGTGAATCGAGACCGATCCGTCCGCTTTGACCATCAACAGCCGGGTGGCCGGCGGCAGATGCGCCGAGAGTCGACCGACGTAGTCCACCGAGCATCGAGCAATCACCAGCCGCACCCGACGAGGGTAGCGCCAGCGGTGCCCGCGTACCGCGCAGGGCTGGCGCGGCGGTGCGATCCTGGTGACGTGTTCGAACTGCTGACCGGGACCGGGCTGGCCTCATCCGCGGGGCTCAACGCCTACATCCCGCTGCTGACCGTCGGCGTGCTCGCCCGCTACACCAGCCTGATCACGCTGCCGGACGGCTGGCAGTGGATGTCCGACGAATGGGTGCTGGGCATCCTCGCCGTCCTGCTGGTTGTCGAGGTCGTCGCCGACAAGGTGCCGGTCGTCGACCACGTCAACGACGTGGTGCAGACGGTCGTCCGGCCGACCGCCGGCGGGCTGGCGTTCGGAGCGGGGTCGGCGTCGGAGACGGTGACGGTCAGCGACCCCGGAGGGTTCTTCTCCTCGGACCAGTGGGTTCCGGTGCTGGTCGGCGTGCTGATCGCGCTCGGCATACATCTACTCAAGGCGACCGCCCGACCGGTGATCAACACCGCCACCGCCGGGATCGGCGCGCCGGTGGCGAGCACTGCCGAGGACGCGACCAGCGTGGTGATGTCGGTCGTCGCGATCCTGCTGCCCGTCCTGGTGCTGGTCTTCCTGGTGGCATTGCTGATCGGCGGGCCGCTGCTGATCCGCCGGGCCCGGCAGCGCCGCCGGGATCGGCAGGCGGCCCGGGCCGCCGGATACCGGGTCTGACCGGACATCCCGGGCCGCGCATCGCATCGCCTCACCGCCAGCGGAACAAGCGGGCCGCCAGGGCACCGACCACCGCCAGGTAGCTGACCATCACCAGCAGGTGCAGCGGACGAACCGCCTGCCCGGCCCAGCTGGCCTGCAAGGCCTGGCTCAGTGCGCCGAGCGGGGTGAGGTCGCTCAACCGGCGGATCGTCTCGGGCATCATCGGCCCCGGGGTCCACACCCCGGCGAAGAACAACATCGGGAAGTAGACCAGCATGCCGATGGCGTTCGCCGCCCGCCCGGTCGACGCCAGCGCCGCGATCAGCAACCCGACCGTGAAGGTGGCCGCCCCGCCCAGCAGGAACACACCGAGGAAGCTAACCGGATGCTCGGGCAGCGGCACCCGGAACGTGACCGCCGCCGCGGCGACGGCCAGACCGACCGCGAGCGTCGTCGCGGCCACCGAGACCAGCAGCTGGGCACCGAGCAGCTTCGCCGGGCGTACCGGGGTGGTGGCCATCCGGCGCAGCACCCCGCGTTCCCGGTACCCGGCCACGGTCGTGGGCAGGGTGGTGATCGCGACGGTGGCGACCGCCATCGCGACCACCACCGGCAGATAGATGTCGATCGGCCGCAGCCCGGCGAGCTCCGCCACCGGGGTACGGAAACCTGGCATCACCCCACCCAGCACGACGACCAGCAGCATCGGGAAGGCCAGCGACATCACGATCGCCGCCGGGTCCCGCAGGAACAGTTTGGCCTCCATCACGGTGAGCCGGCGCAGCGCGGTCACCGGTCACCTCCGGTGAGGGCGAGGAACGCGTCGTCCAACGTCGCCTGCTGCAGGCGCAGCTCGCGCGGCGTGACGCCGTGCCGGGACAGCGCCGCCGCGACGGCGAAGAACAGCTCCGCACCGCCGTCGACAACGACCTCACGACCTTCGATGGTCACGGCGGTAACCTGCGGCAGCTCGGCCAGCAGGGCGAGGTCGAGCGGTCGGTCCGGGACGAACCGGATCCGCTGCCCGCTGTCGACGCTGGCGGCCAGCCCGGCCGGGGTGTCGAGGGCGACCACCCGGCCGGCGTCGATCACCGCGACCCGGTCGCAGAGCCGCTCCGCCTCCTCCATCAGGTGCGTGACCAGCACCAAAGTGACGCCCCGGTTGCGGACCGATTCGACAAGTCCCCAGGTGTCCCGGCGGGCCGCCGGGTCCAGCCCGGTGGTCAACTCGTCGAGGAACGCCACCTTCGGGTCGCCGACCAGGGCCAGGGCGACGGACAGGCGCTGCTTCTGCCCGCCGGAGAGCTGGCCGAAGCGGGCGTCGTGCCGAGCGGACAGGCCGAGCAGGTCGAGCAGCTCCCGCCAGTCGGCCGGCTGCCGGTAGAAGGAGCTGTAGAGCTCCAGCGCCTCCCACACCTTGATCCGCTCCGGTAGCTGGCTTTCCTGCAGCTGCGCCCCGAGTCGCTGGCGCAGCCGCGCGCCGTCGCGTTGCGGGTCCAGGCCGAGCACCCGTACGGTGCCCCGGTCCGGCCGGCGCAGCCCGAGCGCGCACTCCACAGTGGTGGTCTTGCCGGCACCGTTACGGCCGAGGATCCCGAAAATCTCCCCCTCATCGACGGTGAACGACACGTCGTCCACCGCGATCAGGTCGCCGTACCGCTTGTGCAGCTGCTCGATCTCGATGACGGACATGGCGTCGCTCCTCAGCTCTCCTCAGCCGGAGATCTTCTTCAGTGGCAGCCGGCGGACCAGCAGCCAGGTGACGGCACCGGCGACCAGCAGGGTCAGCAGCGCGATCGCCGTTCCGGTGCCAGCGTGTGCCTCGTCGTCAAGGCCGAGCATCCGGGCGAGGCCGAACCCGGTCCATTCGGTACGGAAGCCGATCTCGACGACGAACGCCGGCAGCAGCACCACTGGCAGCAGCAACGTCCCCCACCACGGATTGAGCAGGTGGTAGACGATCGCGGTCAGTACCCCGGCCGCCATGTAGCCCAGGTTGACCAGGCTGTACTCCAGCCAGATCGCGGCGGCGTCGCCTGCCGAACCGACCAGGTACGGCTCGGTGAGCCCGTCGAGCAGACCGAAGACGTCGAGGGTCAGGTATTCGAGGCCGAAGCCGAGCGTCGTCAGGGTGGAGAAACCGAGGGCGTACGGCACGAGGAAGCCCCAGGAGCCAATCAGCGCGTCCCGCCGGGTGACGCCGTGGGCGACGAACATCGGCAGGTAGGTGCCGACGGCGATGATGCCGAACACGAAGGTGAACCAACGCGGTGCCTGCAGGCCCATGTTCTGCCACATGCTCGCTTCGACCGTGCCGAACCGGGCGATCAGGCCGACGACCACGGCCCAGACCAGGTAGATGATCGTCCAGTACCACCCGGCCAGCGGCAGCGACCGGCGCAGCAGCGTACGGGTGACCTTCCAGGCGGTGGCGTTCATCGCCGGGCCTCCTTGTCCGTGGTGTCCGCCGTGAGGTGTACGAACAGGTCCTGCAGCCCGATCGGGCCGAGCTCCAGGCCGGCGGCGCGGGCGGCGGCCCGGTCGCCGTCGTCGACGGCCCCGAAGACGGTGGTGGACCGGGTGCCGCCGAGCTGCTGGCTGCCGAGCACGGTGCGTCCGGTGACGAACGCGTCGACGGCGGCGGCCGGGCCGGTCACTGCCGTCCCCCGGGCCCGCAGCGTCTCGGTCTCCTCGTGGGCGACCAGCCGACCCCGGTGCAGCACCACCACCTCCTCGAACAGCGACCCGACCTCCTCGATCAGGTGGGTGGAGAGCACGATGGTGCGCGGGTGCGCGAGGTAGTCGTTGAGCAGTTCCTCGTAAAAGGCGTACCGGCTGGGTGCGTCGAGGCCGAGGTAGGCCTCGTCGAAGATGGTCAGCGGTGCCCGGGCGGCCAGCCCGAGGGTGACGCTGAGCGCCGACTTCATGCCCCGGCTCAGCCCGTTGAGCCGCTTGCGCATCGGCAGGTCGAACCGCTCGACCAGACGGGCGGCGTAGTCGGCGTCCCAGTTGGGCCGCAGTGTCGCGGCGAGGTCCAGGATGCAGCTGACCCGGTCGGTGTCCTGGGCGTCAACCCGGTCCCGGACGAACGTGATCTGCGACATGATCGCCGCGTTCTCGAACGGGTCGGCGCCGCCGATGCGCGCCGTGCCGCTGGTGGCGGCCCGGAAGGCGGACAGTACGGCGAGCAGGCTGGTCTTGCCGGAGCCGTTGCGGCCGAGCAGTCCGTAGATCTTGCCCGGGACGAGAGTGAGGTCGAGCGAGTCGACGGCGACGGTGTCGCCGTAGCGGACGGTGAGATTGCGGGTCTCGATGCCCAGGCCGGTCACTGGTGTTCCCCTCCTGCTGTGTGTTGAATGCGGGCGACGACCTCGGTCAACGGGATGCCGATGATCCGGGCCTCGGTGACCATCGGGTCGACGACCTCGGTGAAGAACCGGTCGCGGCGTTGGCCGCGCAGCGTCTCGCGGGCGTTGGGGCTGACGAACATCCCGATGCCCCGCTTCTTGAACAGCACGCCCTCGTCGATGAGCTGGTGGAAGCCCTTGGCGGCGGTGGCGGGGTTGATCCGGTAGTAGCTGGCGTACTGGTTGGTGGACATGACCTGCTCGCCCTCCTGCAGCGCCCCGCTCAGGATGTCGTTTTTGATCTTGTCGGCTATCTGCTGATAGATCGGACTTCGATCATCGAACACGGGAGCACCTCTGGTTCACTGGTTCATTACTCGTGTAATGAACCGTAGCACCGGCGAACCAACCCAGTCCAGCCCGCCAGCGGTGTCCGTCACCACCACGACACCCGGGCGCCTTCCCCCGCACGGCAGGGGCGATAGTTGACGCCATGAGCGACAAGGCGGCGGACGCGCCGGCCATCGAGGTACGCGGGCTGCGCAAGATGTACGCCGGGACACCGGCGGTGGACGGGGTCGACCTGACCGTGCGGCGCGGCGAGGTGTTCGCTCTGCTCGGCCCGAACGGCGCTGGCAAGACCACCACCGTCGAGATCCTGGAGGGCTACCGCCGCCGCGACGCCGGCGAGGTGCGGGTGCTCGGCGTCGACCCCGACCCTGGTACGCCGCAGTGGCGCTCCCGGATCGGCATCGTGCTGCAGGGCACCGGCGAGTTCGACGAACTGACCGTCGCCGAGGTGGTCGGCCACTTCGCCGCCTTCTACCCGGCACCGGACGACCCGGCGGCGGTGATCGACCGGGTCGGCCTCGCCGGCAAGGCCCGCGCCCGCACCCACACGCTGTCCGGCGGGCAGAAGCGTCGCCTCGACGTGGCGCTCGGCATCGTCGGCCGACCGGAGCTGCTCTTCCTCGACGAGCCGACCACCGGCTTCGACCCGGAGGCCCGCCGTGAGTTCTGGGAGCTGATCCGGTCACTCGCCGGTGCCGGCACCACCATCCTGCTGACCACCCACTACCTGGACGAGGCCGAAGCCCTCGCCGACCGGGTCGGGGTGATCGCCGCCGGTCGGCTCGTCGAGGTGGCACCCCCGGCCGAGCTGGGTGGTCGGCGGGACGCCCTGGCCACCGTCTCCTGGCGTACCGCCGACGGGACGGCGCGTCGCGAGGAGAGCGCCACGCCAACGAAGCTGGTCGCCGAGCTGGCCGCGCGCTTCGACGGTGAGGTGCCCGGTCTGACCGTCACCCGGCCCACCCTGGAAGACGTCTACCTGCGGATGATTGGACACAAGTGAACGCGACCACCGGCGGCACAGCCGGCGCTGTGACCTCTCCAGCGGCCGGCGCCCCCGGCGCCTCGGCGGCCGTCACCCGGGTCGGGCCGGCGCGGTTGGGGCTGCGGCAGGGCAAGTTGGAGATCCGGCAGTTCATGCGCAGCCGCGAGTCGGTCGTCTTCACGATGGCCTTCCCGGTCATCATGATCCTGATCTTCGCGTCGATCTTCACCGGCGAGATCACCGACGGCGTACGGTTCACCCAGTACTTCATCACCGGCATGATCGCCACCGGACTGATGACCGTCGGCTTCCAGAGCCTGGCCATCCAGATCCCGATCGAGCGGGACCGGGGTGTGCTCAAGCGGCTGCGCGGCACCCCGATGCCGAAATGGGTCTACTTCGCCGGCAAGGTCATCATGGTGGCGGTGATCGGCTTCGCCGAAACGGTGCTCCTGCTGGCCGTCGCCACCCTGCTGTTCGACCTGCAACTTCCGGACACGGCGTTCAAGTGGTTCACCCTGGGGTGGGTGTCGGTGCTCGGCATCACCGCCTGCACGCTGTGCGGCATCGCCTTCTCGTCGCTGGCGCGCAGCGGTCGCAGCGCCTCGGCGGTGGCCACCCCGGTGTCGCTGGTGCTGCAGTTCACCTCCGGCGTCTTCTTCGTCTTCACCGCGCTGCCCGGCTGGATGCAGCAGATCGCCGCGCTGTTCCCGCTCAAATGGATGTGCCAGGGGCTGCGCTCGGTCTTCCTGCCGGAGGCCTTCGGCACCCAGGAGCCAGGCGGCTCGTTCGAGCTGGGCATGGTCGCGCTGGTGCTGGCCATCTGGTGCGTCATCGGCCTGGTGCTCTGCCTGACCACGTTCCGCTGGACCACCAAACGCGACGGCTGACTCCCTCTGGGCCCGAGGTGCTCGCCCAAAGCTTGATGCCTCAGGTGCATCTTGATGCACCTGAGGCATCAAGCTAAACCGGTACCACCAACCCCGCGAGGCGACACGACCGCCGACACCTGGCCGTGGTCGAGGACCACGACGGAATGGGACCACGGTCGGCTCACCGTCCGGCGTTCACGAAAGCGACGATCTCGTCGAGCCCAGGACGGTAGCCGTCGTTGGTGTCCACTTCGATCTCGGGTACGTCGAGTCGGACGGGCTGGAAGCCGTGGTGGCCGACGGTATGGGTCTGATGGTCACCGAGGTACGTATCGGCGTGGGCGCGCCGGGTTGCGTTTTCGTTCTGCCGCCGCTGGACGCGGTCGAAGGCCGTCTGCGCGGCGACCCGGCAGTGCACCACCCGGATGTCGGCGATTCCGATCAACGGCTGCAGGCCCGGCCGCCACAGGCGGTCCTGGAAAGCCGCCTCGGTGACCGTGGTGACCCCAGCGGTCAGCAGCAGTCGCAGCACGTTGAAGAAGGTGGGCAGGGTTCGAAGGGTCAGCTCGTCGCTCGGTGCGGCGATGATGCCGCCGGCAGTGTGGACCATGCCCTCCTTGATCTCGTCGCGGCAGATCGCCGGGCAGCCGATCCGCCGGGCGAGCAGGTGGGCAAGCGTCGTCTTGCCAGCCCCGGGTGGTCCGCTGATGACGACAAGGGTCGGCTTTGTTTCCACCACGTCGTTATAGCGCGGCGGCCGGTGCACGGGCAGGGACGGCCCTGAGTAGTCGGCCCTGAGTAGTCATAGTCATCTACGGCCAGAAATATCCCCGCCAACTGGCCACCAGCGAAGACCGAACTGGCCACCGACACACCGCCGGCTGACGCGGATGATCATCCGCGCCCTGCCGAACGCTATCGAGGTGAGGCCTACGCACGTTATCTTCGCGTTTTAACGTGCGTAGGCCTCACCTGATCATGAACTACGGCCGCCCGAGCCACCCCTGTCCGCCCAACGCCGACACGCAGTCACTTTGGTTCGGCCACGAACACGCCGACTCCTTCGAGGGTCTCGGTCAGCCCGGTGGCACGGAGGATCATCATCGCCTTGCCGACGACGGTGTCCGAGACGTCGTACTCGCGGCAGAGCTGTGAGCGGCTGGGCAGCTTTGTGCCCGGTGGCCACTCGCCAGACTCAATCTTCGCTCGTAGCTCGTCGGCAAGAACTTGGTACTGCTGCTTGGGCATACACACTCCCCGGATGGCATGCCCATTTGATCACGCTTCTACCTCCGACCTCAACCAGTTGCACGTTGCTCGTTGACCTACAACCGGTGGCGATTGTAGGTTGATGGCGAACGCCCCCGGATGGCTCTTGGGGCGGTCACCTCCGGTCGGGGCGTGTAGCGAGTCACGCCGTTGGGCGTCCCGGCCCCGAAGGTTCGCCCTGGTCGCCGTACCGCCGAGGAGGGCTGCGGTGATCGGGGTGGGGGTGGCCCCGCCGGCATCGGCAAGCGGCAGGGCCACCCCGTCCACCCACCAACAACACCCAGATGAGCGGAACCACCAGCGGCAGCAGCGAGCAATGGGGAGGAACACGAGATGCGTGAACTGTGGCGCCGGTGGCAGGTCCGCCGGCAACGACGCACCATGGCCGCCACACCACCGGCCGCCTGGCCCGCCGGCAGCGCCACCGGCGTCTACCGGACACCCGGCAGCCCCGCCGGCCACAATCAGCGCGGGTCGGCGTACCGGCCGATCCGGCCCTGGCAGGTCCGCAGCCACCGCTTCCCGACGGTCCCCCGGCGCGGCGGCGGCCGAGGCCTGGACCCCAGCGAGGACGCCGCGTTCCTCGACCGCGTCGCCCACGATCTTGGCGTCGTGTACGCCGAGCTCGAACGCACCTGGGAGCAGAACGACCGGATCAAGGACGCGCTGCGCCGCTGGCAGTCCGCGCAGGCGACGCCCACCCGGCACGGCGTCTACCAGGCCGGCGCGCGCCGGTGACCGGGTCGACGCCGGTCGCCGGCAGCGGTGGCGGTCCGGCGCTGACCGTACGGACCGCCACCGCCGCCGACGTCGAGCCCCTGGCAGAGTTGCTGGCACAGGCGTGCGTACTGGACCCGGTTGTGTCCTGGCTGATCAGCGACCACGCGTTGCGGTACCTGACGATGCACCGGTTCTTCACCGCCGAGCTGGAGTACGCCGTACGGCACGGCATCGTCGACGTGGTCGGGCACTGCGACGGCGTGGCGATCTGGTACCCGCACCCGGCAGACCGGCTCCTGGCGGCGGAACATCAGCGGCGCCGGTTGCGGGCCTGCGGTGACCGGCACGGCCCGTACGCGCACTACACCTTCACCGCCGGCCGCCTGGAACCGACCGGCCGACACCACCATCTGGCGTTCCTGGCGGCGGCACCCTGGCTACGCCGCCAGGGAATCGGGTCGACGCTGCTCGCCGCGCATCATGCCCGGCTGGACCGGATCAGCATGCCGGCGGTGGTCGAGGCGAGCAGCCAGCGGCAGCGGGCGTTCCACGAACGCCACGGCTACCGCGTCGTACGGGTGGCGCACCTGCCGGCCGGCGGGCCGCCGCTGTGGGCCATGCGCCGCTCCGGCGACCCGGTCGACCAACCACCCCTGGCGGCGGCGCTGCGCGTCGGCTGAGCCGGTGCGACTGCTACGGACGGTAGACATCCGCTCGGTGGTCGATGCGGGTGACATGCACTGTCCGGTTGTCCTCGTCGATTCGGTAGACCACCCGGTAAGGGCCGCGCCGTGCCGAGTGATAGCCGGTCAGCTCGCGGGTCAACGGCTTGCCGACCACGTACGGCCTTTCCAGTAGCAGGCCGGTCAGGAACTGACCGACGGCCATCGCGACGGCCAGCGGCAGGCCGACAGGTGGTCCCTCGGTCAGGGCTCGCCGGGCAGCGGGCGCTACGGAGAGTCGGCACGCCTCGTCGCTCACTGCTGTTCGCGCTCCGCGCGGTCAGCAAGCTGGCGCAGTAGTTCGTCAGCGTCGACGCCGTGGCCAGCGGCGCGCGGGCCTTCACCCCCGGCCTGAAGGCCGGAGCACTGGCCCGCATTCCGGTAGCTGGCGTCGAGGATGCTCCTATAGATGTCAAGCTGCTAGTTCAAGATCTTTTGAGGTGATGAGCTGGTAAAGCTCGCGCGCGACGTAGCGCTTGAGGCAGCGGATGATCTCTTTCTTGGACAGGCCTTCCTTGGTGCGCTGCT